>NZ_JBITGE010000019.1:116500-135405 GCF_044456785.1 Micromonospora sp. NPDC050795
CGGCGGGTTTGTCCACGGGCCGCCGCCGGTCCGGGGGGGGTGGGTGCCCCGGGTCGCTCTGCCAATGTTAACACCCGCGCCTCCCCGGAACGGGCGGGCTCGGCGTCACGCCGAGCCCGCCCGGCTCATGTCAACGCTGCGGTCAGCCCAGGCTCACCGGATCGGTGTGCCGGTGACACAGGTGAGCACCTGACCCTGACCACGGGTGGCGCTCGACGTGGTCGTGGCGAAACCGTGGGTCTGGAGCAGTGCTTCGGTCGCGGTGAGGTTCGCGGTGGCGTGTGCTTCGGTGGGTCGCTCGCCGAAGACGTAGAGCCGTCCTCCCGGCGCCAGCAGGCTGCGTATCCGGGCGATCTGCTGCGCCGCCTCGCCCAACCAGAAGAGGCTGACGTTCACCGCGAAGATCTTGGTGAAGTGGCCGGTCGGTAGGTCGGCCGACTCGAACCCTGCTCGCCGGATCTCGGCCCTACCAGCGTCGATGTGGCCCAAGTTCCGTTCGGTCGCGAGCCGCACCATCGTCGCGGCGCGGTCGATGGCGACGATCCGGCCGGTGGTGAGTTGGCCGGCGACCAGGGAGACGGCTGCTCCCCGACCACAACCGATCTCCAGCACCCGGTCGTCGGGCGTGACGGCCATTGTCTGCACCGCCCAGCGCTGCCGATGGGCGGGCGTCACCCGACTGGGTTCGTCCGCCGCGGGCGTTCCGCCGCTGGACGAACCCGGATCGCGGGCCGAAAGAGTGGACCTCAAGACGTCACTCGCCGGTGCCTTCTGCTCACACCTCTGATTCCACCCTGTCAGCGGAGTCGGTGCACCGTGTCCTCGGTCACCGCGCCGGAACGACAGCCGCGACAGCGATCAGTGCAGGTGATGAAGGTCCGGGGCGGCGGCTCCAGCCGCCGCCACCCCGGACCGGGCGATGCGTCAGGCGATCCGGTACGCCCGCTGGATCGTCTGGGTGACCGTGTTGCAGGCGGTGTCGGTGGCGGTCAACCGCAGCGAGACGAAACCGGCCCGTCGTGGGTGACTGATCAGCGCGACGTTCCGGATCACCGGCAGGGCGACCCACGTCCGGCCGTCGTCGAACGACGCGGACACGCCGAGCGTGCGGTTCGGCGCTGCCTTCGAACCGGCCTGCCGGTCCAGCGCCACCGGGATCGTCATGGTCCGGCCGGTCCGTGCCGTGTTGGTGTCGTCGAGCACGGGCGTCGGGCGGGCCGTGGTCAGCGGCAGCCGTTCCGGCGACGTGGTGTGCGCCGAGGTGAAGGTCCAGGCCACCGAGACCGACGTCGACAGGGTGTCGGGTGCGCCTCGGGTGGCGGTCGCCTCCAGCCGGTAGGTGGCCTTTGCGGCGGGCACCGCGAAGTCGGCCCATGGGCTGTCCGAGGTGCCGATCTCCTTACCGTCGCGCAGCAGCCGGAACCGCACCGGCTGGTCGTCGCGGCTCGCGGGGCGACCGGTCGCGTCGCCGAACAGGGGCAGCGACGCAATCGAGATGGTGTCGCCGTCGCGGCCCGCGTACCCCAGGGGTGACAGGGTCGGTGCCTGGGTCACGGAGGGCCCGAAGGGTGCCGCGTTCCAGGTCTGGCTGTACGTACGCCCCGACCTGAAGGTCGAATCCTGCGTCGTGAGGTTGTCCCCCTCGACGAACGTGGACGTCCAGACGATGCCGCCGTCGGTGTTGTAGTACTCGGTGCCCTTGAACGGCAGGTCGACAGGCGTGTTCGACCCGATCGGGCCCGAGCCTCCGGGAGCCGACGCGCGGTGGAAACGGGTGGCAGTCGCTGCCGTGGACTGGCTGCGGTAGGTCGTCCTGACCGTGGCGAGGTTCTTCGGTGACAGCTTCCTGGTCAGGCCGGTGAACATCTCGCCCCTGCCGACGTACGCCAGGTCGTAGGTGTAGGGGCTGTTGCGGAAGGTGCCGTCCCTGCCCGGTCGGGCGAGCCCGACGCCCAGCGTCGAGGTGAACTCGGGTGCCGCGACGGCGGGCCCGAGCCGGCCGAAGAAGACGTCGGCGAGGGAGACTCCGCTGAGTTGGACGCCCGGGTAGCGCATGCCGTCGTCCCAGTTGGCGCTCACGTTGATCGAGATCGGCGCGGCGTCGTGCTGCGGCACTGTCAACGCGACGGGCTTGGCGTTGCGGGCGTCGACCGCCTCGGTGATCGGGCCGCGTACGTCCAGGACCGGCTGCGCGAGCAGTGTCGACACGGCACCCTCGTGGATGGTGCTGTACAACGCGTACCGCCCCTTGGGCAGCCGCAGGACGCCGCCGCCCGGTGTCGCGGGGAGGGTGCTGAACTCGCCGGTGGTCAGGTTCGCCGCCACTGTCGTGTACTCGGTGGCCGGTTTGCCGTCGCGGCCGGTGTGGTTGAGCCGTACGTCGTAGCTCTCGATCTCACGGTTCAACGCGAAGGGCGTCCTTACCCGCAGGTCGCCGGCACCGGTCGCGGTCAGCGCGCCCTGGTAGACGCCGTCCGGGGCGTCCACGCGGGTGTCCACCGTGATCGTCGCCTCGGCCCGACCACCGGCCGGCACCACCAGCGTGGCCGGGCTGACGGTGAGCATGCCGGCCGGGGCCGGAGCGATGGCCAGCGTCAGGGTGACCGGTGCGGTGCCCGTGTTGCGGTAGCCGACGACCTGGGTGATCGGGCTGTCGTCGGCGTGCGGCCACCGCTGCACCGGAAAGTCGATGGCGGCGATGTCGGTGGCGACCGGCTGGGCGACCGCGCGGGCGATGTCCACCCGGCCGGCGCCCTGCTCGTAGATGGTGTCCTCGCCGGTCGGCTTGGCCGAGTCCATCAGGGCGGCCTTGAGCTGCGGCCCGGTCCAGTCCGGGTGCTGGCCGGCGAGAATCGCGGCGGTGCCGGCAACGTGCGGGGTCGCCATCGACGTACCCGACATGGTGGCGTAGTCGCCGCCGGGGGCGGCGGCAACGATGTCGACGCCCGGAGCGCTGATCTCGGGCTTGATGTGGTTGTCGCCGACGCGTGGTCCCCGGCTGGAGAAGTAAGCCCGCTGGTCGTCGGCGTCCACGGCGGCGACGGCGAGAGCGTCGTCGGCGGAGGCCGGCGAGGAGACCGACTTCGGCTTCCCCTCGTTGCCGGCCGCGACCACGAACAGGGTGCCGTACCGGTGGCTCAGCTCCTGGACCGCTGTCTCCAGCGGGTCGAGGCCGGGTGCGTCGTCGCCGCCCACGCTCAGGTTGACCACCCGGGTCTGCGGCGCGAGCCACTGCATGCCGGTGATGATGTCCGAGTCCTGGCATTCGGTGGTGGCGCAGACCTTGCCGACGAGCAGCTTCGCCCCCGGTGCTACCCCGCGGTACCTCCCGCCGGAAGCGGCGCCGCTGCCGACGATCGTCGATGCCACGTGGGTGCCGTGGCCGACCGAGTCGCCGGGGTCGTTGCCGCCGGTGAAGTCCCGGACCTCGGCGAGGTGGCCGGCGAAGTCGGGGTGGCTGGCGTCGATCCCGGTGTCCAGCACGCCGACGGTGACGCCGGTGCCGTCGAAACCTGCCTGCCACGCCGCCGGGGCACCGATCTGCGGCACGCTGCGATCGAGGGAGACCTTGCGCTTGCCGTCCAGCCAGATGTGGGTGATTCCGGTGGTGAGGGTGCGCGCGGACGGCGTACCACTGGTGAGTGACGTCCAGAGCTTCACCCGGTCGTCCCGGTCCGCGCGGACCGCGAGCGCGTGCGCGGCCGGGAGATCGGCCCGCACCCGGCCGGCACCCCCGGTGGTCGCGGTCCGTGCCCGCGCCGCCATGTTCTCGGGGTACGCGACCAGCAGCGGCAATTCGGCTGCCCGGTCGTCGTAGCCGAACTCGCCGAGCGTGCTGAGGTCGAACAGGCGTCGATCGAGCCGTCCGTCCCGCACCAGCGGCATCGCGTCCACCGGGATGACGTACTGGTGACCGTCTTCCCGGTTGCTCACGAACCGCATGCCGGCCCGACCCGGCCCGCGCTGGATCTGCGGACGCCCCGCCGCGTCCAGCGAAACCCGGTCACCGGTGATCAGGGTGAAGGTTCCGTGGGTGCCGGGGGCCGTGGCCGCCGGCGTCTCCTGCGCGTTCGCCGGTTGGGCGATCAGGCCCGCCGCAACCAGCGCGGTCGCGAGTACGCCGGCTGTCAGGGCGCGTCGTTGCCGTCGTCGCACATCGTCCTCTCCGCCACGGGCGTCTCCCGGGTCGGCACGATGACGCCTGACCAGGCCGTCAGGTTGATCACCCTGGTGTGACAGAGGCCACAATCGCGGCCCGCGCCGACGTGACCGGTCCACCGTTGCGAGTTCCATGCGGCGGTGACCAGGGGACGAGGCAGGGGAGGGCGCCGGTCGGATGCGTGACGCCGAAGAGTTCGACGCCCTCTACGCGGCCTGTGCGGGTCGGGTCGTGGGTCACGTGTACGCGCTCACCGGCAATCGCGCCGAGGCCGAGGACGCCGTCGCCGAGGCGTTCATGCGGGCCTGGCAGCGGTGGGCGACGGTGCGGGAGACGGACAGTCCGGAGGCATGGGTTCGCCGGGTGGCCTCCCGGATCGCGGTGAGCAGTTGGCGCAAGGCGTTCAACCGGGTACGCGCACACCGCCGGGCCGCTGTCGACCAGGGCGTGCCCGGACTGAACGAGGACCACGTCGCGCTGTTGCAGGCGCTGCAACGGCTGAGTGCCAACGAGCGCCGGGCCGTCGTGCTGCACCACCTCAACGACCTCAGCGTCGCGGAGGTGGCAGCCGAGATGCAGGCCCCCGTCGGAACCGTGAAGACGTACCTCGCCCGTGGTCGGAGAGCGATGGCCGGGTTGCTGACCGATGCGCACCAGGAGGAGACCTCCCATGGCTGATCCGCGCGACGATCTCACCGCGATCGTGGACGAGGTCCGGCGAGTCACCACCATGCCGGGGGCACAGACGTTGCGGCACCGCAGCGACCGGCGTCGGCGACGCCGGACGGCCGTCCGTGCAGCGGGGCTGGCCGTGGTGGCCCTCGCCGCCGGCACCGCCCTGGTGCAGGTGCGCGACACCGTCGAGACGCCCGGCGTCGGCCCGGCCACCCAGGCCGCACCGCCGGTGGTCCCGTCCGCGACCGCCTCGGCGGGTCCGCAGGAGATCCTCGGTGGTCGGCGGCAGGTCCAGATCGTGCTGCCGGGCATGCGCGGGGCCACGTTGGCGATCGACCGCGACGGCGATCAGGTCCGGGCAACCACCGAACAGGGCATCGACGATCGGGCCCTGTGGGTGCTGCGCTCCGAGGGCGACAGGTACCGGATCCTCCTGGCCACCGGTGCCGACGCGATCTGCATGACCGTCGTGCACGACGCCGCGCCGGGCAGCGTACGCGGGCGGGCGTGTGATGCCGCGGCCTCGACGCAGCTCTTCCGGATCGATCAGGTGCCGGACGGCAGCTACTCGGTCTTCCAGGGCAAGCGCTACGTCCAGGTGGTCGATGGCACCAACGCCCTGGTTCCCGACCTGCCCGAGGGCCTGACCACCACGTACGAGTTCCTGGATCGCGGCCCCGCCCCGCGCTGAACCCGTCCGGGTCGACGCGGGGCGCGCGTGCACGGGGCCGGATCGGGGACGGCCAGCCCGGCCGTCAGAGCCAGACCACGAGCCCGGTCAGGTCGTTGAGGACCGCGGCCACGCCCGCCCGGATGGCCGACGCGCACCGGTCCGCGGTGAACGAGTTCGGGTCGTACGTGGAGGACATCCCGAGCCCTTCGCCACGGAACGACGCGCCGTCCCAGTCGACAGCCGTGAGGTTGTGGGTGGGCTCGGCGAGTTCCGCGCCGACCACGAGGAACTTCTCGTCCAGGTGGTTCGGGGTGACCAGCGCGAGCCCGTCGATGAGGTCGTTGCCCGCGCTGACGATGAGGTCCGGGCCCATCTCCATCGCCTTGGCGATGCTGGGAACGGTGTCGTGCGCACTGCCGACGTAGATGGTCCTCAGGTCGACGTGCTCGTCGTCGGCCCACTCCTCGACCGCCGTCACGAGGGCCTTGGTCGGGTTGTCCGTACCGCTGGTCAGCAGGACGACCCGGTAGTCCTTCGGCGGGTGGACGTCGGCCCACGAGCCGGGCCGCGGGGTGATCGTCGCCTCCGGCGCGGGCTTCGTGGAGGGGTCGACGAACCCCGGGCCGAGAGTGCCGAGGGCGCTGGGCGCCGGACGTGGCTCGGACCAGTCGTCGCTGGAGTTGCAGGCGGAGACCAGCGCGGCGGTCGCGGCCAGCATGGCGACGGCCCGAAGCGGGGGGCGCAAGGTGATCGTCCTCCGGGTGGTGGCGGAAAGTGCGCGTACTTCTTCGTATTCCTATCTCAATTCCGTTCACCGGTAATCGGTGGGCGGTCGTTCGGGGAAGTTGTTCTCCGGCGGTTCGTCGGTGCGCGGGTTGGCGTTCACCCACGACATGCAACGTGCACTGGCCAACCGAGGGAGTCGAATGTCAGGCCGCATCCGTCGTGCCGTTATCGTCGCCGCTGTCGGATTCGCCGCAGCGGTGGTTCCGTTTCTGGGCGCCGAACCGGCGTCCGCGCACGGCTTCTCGTCGACTGTGTACGCGAAAATTGCGGCGGGAGATGAGGGTCACATTCGGACCGGTGTGGAGCTCGAATACGACCTCCTCGTCGTGTCCGCCGCGGATGCCGGCGACGACGACCCGCTCTTCCAGGCGGGAACCGCCGCGTTCGAGACGGGCGACACCGCCGCCCAGGCCGCCGCGCTGCAGGGTCACGCGTCGGCGGTTCTCCGGTACGTCTCCGACCGGTTCGCGGTGACTTCCCGGGGTGCGGACTGCCGGGCTGCCCAGGTGGGTGACGCGACGATCGGCGAGCGCGAGGGCGTGCCGTACGCCGACCTGCTGCTCGACTGGACCTGCCCGGAGCGGGTCGACGAGCACGTGGTGCGCAGCGGCCTCTTCCCGGATGGTGAGGGCTACGTCAAGGGCACGAAGACGATCGTCACGTACGAGATCGACGGCCGCTCGGGCAGTGCCGCGCTCGACGCCGCCAACCCGTCCTTCTCGACGGCGCAGACCTGGTACGAGCGGTTCGGCGAGTTCTTCCTCCTGGGCGCCGAGCATCTGCTGACCGGGATCGACCACATCCTGTTCCTGCTGGCGCTCATCGCCGGGTCCCGGCGGCTTCGGGAGATCGTGCTCGCGGCCACCAGCTTCACGCTGGCGCACTCGGTGACGTTCATGCTCGCCGCGCTCGGCCTGGTCGAGGTGCCGGCGGTGGTCGTGGAGCCGATCATCGCGCTGTCGATCGCCGTCGTCGCCGGGTGGCACCTGTGGGGAATCTGGCGGCGTGGTGAGCACGCGGCTGACCTGGAGACGGCCGGGCGCGGCCACTTCAGCCTGGATCGGGCCGGCTGGATCCGCCTCGGCGTGGTGTTCTGCTTCGGCCTCGTGCACGGCCTCGGCTTCGCGGGCGCCCTGGGTATCGACGAGGCGTGGTCGTGGACCCTGTTGTGGTCGCTGCTGGTGTTCAACGTCGGCATCGAGGTCGTTCAGTTGACAATTATCGCTGTCGTCTTCCCGCTGCTGTTCGTGCTGCGCCGTCGTGCGCCGAAAGCCGGCCTCTGGGCGACCGGAGTCGTTTCTGCGGGCGTGTCCACTATGGGGCTGATCTGGTTTGTGCAGCGCGTTTCTGGATCATGAGCAGGGCTAAGTAGTTCGTGAAGTGCAGTCTTTCGCAAGATCACGTTCATGATCGGTTCATCGGGCGGCGAAAGCGTGGAATTGCTTCCCCAGCGTCGGGTGAAGGCACAATCCATTTCTCTATTTGAAAAGGGAACAATGTCGATGACATTGAGCACCTCGACACGGGCCTCCGCGCTCGTGCGGCGGCGCCTGGTCGCCGGGGTCGCAGCCGGGTTCCTCGGTCTGGGCGCGGCCCTCGGCACTGGCCTGACGGCCACCGCGAGCGCGGCCGAGTCCACCACGATCAGCAGCGTGATCCTCGGCGTCGGCGCCAACGAGACCCAGCGCATCGTGACCTGGTACTCCTCGGCCGACACCGCGCAGAAGATTCAGCTCGCCCCGACCGCCGAGATCGTCAACGGCGAGTTCCCGGCCGGCGCGGTCAGCTTCGACGCCGTCGGCGCGGCGAACACCTCCACCACCGGGTTCAACCGGCACGCCACGATCAGCAACCTGCGCGAGAAGACGGCGTACTCGTACCGGGTCGGCGCCGAGGGCAGCTGGTCCCCGACGTACGCCTTCAAGACGCAGGACTTCGAGGGCGACTACGACTTCCTCTTCTTCGGTGACCCGCAGATCGGCTCGTCCGGCGACCGGCTCAAGGACCAGGCCGGCTGGGAGGACACCCTGAAGGTCGCCACCGCGGCCAACCCGAACGCGGAACTGCTGGTCTCCGGCGGCGACCACGTCGAGTCCGCCAACGACGAGGGTCAGTGGACCTCGTTCATGGCCCCCGACCAGCTGCGTCAGTACCCCGTGGTCGCCACCATCGGTAACCACGACGTCGGCGGCAAGTCCTACGAGCAGCACCACTTCACCCCGAACACCGACCGCACGGCCCCGTACTACGACAACGGGAACCCGGCGGGCACCAAGTCCGGTGGTGACTACTGGTTCGTCTACAAGGACGTGCTGTTCATCGACATCAACAGCAACAGCTACAAGCTGCCGACCGACGGCAGCAACGCCGGCGACGCCGCGCACGTCTCGTACATCACCGACGTGGTGAACAAGCACGGCTCCGAGGCCAAGTGGAAGGTGCTGGTCTACCACCACTCCATCTACTCGCCGGCCAGCCACGCGACCGACACCGACAACAAGCAGCGCCGGGAAGACTTCACCACGGCCTTCTCGAACCTCGGCATCGACATGGTGCTCCAGGGCCACGACCACAGCTACTCGCGCAGCTACTCCATCAAGAACGGCCAGAAGGAGAACCCGGCCGAGAAGCCGGGTGCCGCGGATGTCTTCCCCGGCCCGGGCGGCGTCATCTACGTGACCGCCAACTCGGCCTCCGGCTCGAAGTACTACGACATCAAGAAGCCGGACGCCACCGGTACCGGCATCAAGGGCAACGGCCCGGACCCGCTGGACCCGAACAAGTACTGGTACAACTCGGTGCAGAACCAGGAGCACGTCCGCAGCTACGTCAAGGTGCAGGTGCGCGGCGACAAGCTGGTCCTGGCGAACGTGCGCAGCGGCACCTGCGCGGCACCGAACGCGTCGGTCGAGGCCGGCCTCTCCTGCGTCAACACCCCGGAGGGCCAGCCGGTCGGCTCGATCGTCGACAACGTGACGGTGCACCCGTTCCACGGTGACGGTCAGGCCATCCAGGTCAACGTGCCGAACCCGGCCCCGGGCGAGTTCGGCTGGACGATCGACGGCTACAACGGTCTGGTCGACCTGGGCACCGCGCAGGAGCGCAACGGCACCTACTTCCAGGCCAACGGCAAGATCAACCCCATCCTCGTGTCGGACAGCCGCCGGTCGCTCGCCCCGTGGTCGATCTCGGCCAACGTCGGCGACTTCTCCGACGCCGACAAGACGTTCTCCGGCTCCTACCTCGGCTGGAACCCGTACGTGCTCGACGCCGGCGCGGGTGCCGAGGCCGGTGCCCCGGTCCTGTCGTCGCTCGACGACCAGGGCAAGGGCCTCTCGGTCTCCAGCGCGCTCGCCGCGGCCGCGCAGGGTCACCCGCGTGGCGGCGCCAAGCTCGGCGCCGACCTGGATCTGAAGATCCCGGACAGCATCGCGAAGGGCAGCTACCGCACCACCCTCACGATCACTGCGCTGAGCAGCTGACCGAACGGATCCATGCGGCGGGGTAGGCACCTTCGGGGCCTACCCCGCCACCCATTGCACCCCTCCCAAGATCACCTCAAGGAACTGACATGTACCCGCCCGTAACGCGCTGGAAGACACGCCTCCGTACGACAGCACTGTCCCTGCTCGCCGTCGTCGCGGCCGTCGGTGTCGGTGCCGGTCCCGCCCTGGCGGCGGACGGCAACGTCGCCTGGACGGTCCGGACGGCCTCCAACGGCTACGGCGAGGCCAGGTCCAGTTACAGCTACAACGTCAACCCGGGCGGTGCCGTCGAGGACGCCATGGTCGTGGCCAACCGCGGCCCGGGGCCGCTGACCCTCACCGTGTACGCGGCCGACGGCTTCACCACCGACGCCGGCCAGCTCGACCTGCTCACCAGGGACAAGAAGTCGATCGCGATCGGTGCCTGGGTGAAGCCGAACGCCGGCAGCGTCGTGATCCAGCCCGGAAAGACCGCCCAGGTCCCCTTCACGGTCGACGTTCCGCGGAACGCCACGCCCGGGGACTACGTCGGCGGCATCCTCACCACGCTGACCCAGGCCGACCAGGCTGAGGGGATCAACGTCGACCGGCGCCTCGGCATCCGGATCAAGCTGCGGGTGGGCGGCGAGCTGAAACCGAATCTCGCGATCGAGAACCTCCACGTCACGTACGCCGGACCGACCAACCCGTTCAGCAAGGGTGACGCCACCATCACCTACCAGGTCCACAACGTCGGCAACGCGGCCCTGTCCGGGAAGCAGGCGGTTACCGTCTCGGGCCCGTTCGGCCTGCTGCGGGTGCGGGCCGAGGATGTCGCCGCGCCGCCGGAGCTGCTTCCGGGTGAGAGCTGGGACGTGTCGGTGCCCGTACACGGGGTGGCTCCCGCCATCTCGCTGGCCGCGACAGCGACCCTGACACCCCTGCTCACCGACGCCTCGGGCTCCACCACCTCGCTCAAACCGGTCCAGGTCACCGCGCACGGCTGGGCCCTGCCCTGGATGCTGTTGCTGGTGCTCGTCGTGCTGATCGCCGTGCTCGTCGGGGCGTACCTGTACCGACGCCGTAACCGGGCGCGGAGCAAGGCGCGCGAGGACGCCCGCGTACGCGACGCCGTCGAGCAGGCGCTTCGGGGCCCGGAGCCGCAGATCTCCTGATCACGGCACTGGTCACCTTGGCTGGCTTCGGCCGGCGGCGGTTCTCGCCCGCTGGGTCAGGCCGATCGCGAACGCGATCACGGCGATCACTAGCACCGCCGCCGGCACGGATGCCAAGTTCGGGGCCGTACGCAGCACCACGGTGCCGAGCCCGGCGCCCACCACCAGCCCGGCCAGCCGGCCGATACCACCCACGTCGGCGAACCGGTGCGGGTCGACGACGCGACGCCGGACCAGCTCGGTCAGTGAGCCGGTCAGGTAGGTGGTCGATGCACCCCGTACGCCGGCAGCCACGGTGATCACGCTCTGGATGCCGCTCGACACGGCCGCCATCGCCAGCAGCACGAGCCCGAAGCCGTACCCCGGACGCGCCGAGCAGGCCAACCAGCCCACAGTGAAGCCGAGCAGCAGCACCGCCTCGGCTGACGTCACCAGCGCGCTACGGCGGTTCCAACCGGGCGGGGTGTGCCGCAAGGGCACCGTGGCGGCGGCCACGCCCACCGCGTACCCGCCAACCGCCACCACCGCCCCCGCGAGCGAGCGGGTGTCGGCAGTGGCGAGCGCGTGGCCGAAGTGCACCAGGTTGCCGGTGATCACGCTGGCGAAGTAGCCGTTGAGCTTCGTCAGACAGATCACGTCGAGGAAGCCGGAGGCCGTGGCCAGCGCCACCAGGAGCCAGGCCGTCGCCCGCGTCGACGGAGCGTTCACGATGCCCCTCCCGTCGGTCCTGCGGCCAGCGCTGCACACGGGTCCTCAACGTCGGATGTCCCAGCGCTGCGGACCCGGCGTGGCACGCGGACATTCCCGTGCCTGCCCCGGCTAGGCCCGCGAGGGAAGCCGAGCGTGGGCGTTCGTCCTTGTGGGTGAACGGCGCTCAGCTCCGGGCCACGCCTGTTCCCCAGCCGGCATGCTGCGACGGTGACGCCGGCACGGAGAGGGAATCCACATGGTTGACGGGGATCTGCCAGAGCGGATGCAGGCAGCGGCCTTCGACGAGTTCGGCGGGCCGGAGGTGATCACCCTGCGGAAGCTGCCGATCCCGCAGGTCGCCGACGACGAGGTGCTGATCAAGGTCTTGAGCGCCGGTGTCGGGGTGTGGGACGCGTACGAGCGGCAGGGCATGCTGGTGCCGGAGGGCTCGGCGCTCCCGATCGTGCCCGGCTCCGACGGTGCCGGAACCGTCGTCGCGGCCGGCAGCAAGGTGACCGGCCTGGCTGCGGGTGACCTGGTCTACGTCTCCGCCACCACGCGGCCGAAGGGCGGCCTCTACGCCGAGTACGCGTCGGTCAAGTCGGAGTACGTGGCGAAGGTGCCCGACGGTGTGCCCGCCCAGCACGCGGGTGCCATGCCCACCGACGCGCTGACCGCACTGGCCGGGCTCGACGCGATCAGCCTGTCGGCCGGCGCCTGGCTGCTGATCTTCGGTGCGAGCGGCGGTCAGGGCCACCTGGCCGTGCAGTTGGCGAAGCGGCAGGGGCTGAACGTGATCGCGGTGGCGTCCGGGGCGGACGGCGTCGCGCTGGTGACCCGGCTCGGTGCCGACGTGTCCCTCGACGGCCACGGCGACATGACCGACGTGCTGGCCCGGATCCGGGACGCCGCCCCGGGCGGGGTGAACGCCATCCTGGCGATGGCCGGTGGCGCGACGCTGGACCAGCTCACCGAGGCGCTGGCCGACGGCGGGGTGGTCGCGTTCGCCCACGGGGTGCGGCCGGAGCCGCAGGAACGGCCGGGCGTCACGGTCCGCGCGTACGACGGCGAATCGAGCCCTCGACAGTTGCAACGCCTCAACGAACTCATCGAGGCGGGGCCGTTCGTGGTGCACGTCGCGGAGAAGTTCCCGCTCGGCAAGGTGCGCGACGCGCACCAGCGCCTACAGACGTCGTACGCCGGCAAGCTCCTGCTGACGGTGGCCTGAGACGTCAGGGCGTGCGCTGTTGCGGCACGCGTACCGACGCCATGCCGGCCGCCGTCGCGGCCTGGATGCCCAGGTCGGTGTCCTCGAAGACCAGGCAGGACTCCGGGGGTACGCCGAGCTGCTCCGCCGCGAGCAGGAACGCCTCCGGGTCGGGCTTGGCCCGGCTGTAGTCGTCGGCGCAGACCAGCACGTCGAACCGGTCCAGCAGACCGAGCGCGTCCAGGGAGGCGGTGACCGACGCGCGGGTGCTGCCGGAGACGACGGCGAACGGGACCCGCCGGTGCGCGTCGTGGATGTGCGCCAGCACCTCGGGCACGGCGGCGAGCTGCGGCAGCAACTCCTGGTAGTAGCTCTCCCGGCGCTCGACGACGGCCTCCACCGGCATGGTGAGACCCTGCTGCTCGTTCAGGGCGACGATGATGTCGGCGGTGGGCCGCCCACCCCAGGCGTAGAAAAGGTCCTCGGGGAACTCGCAGCCCCACTCCTCAAGGGCCCGCTGCCAGGCCACATAGTGCAGCGGCATCGAGTCGACGATGGTTCCGTCGCAGTCGAACAGGTACGCGGCGAACGGCCCGGGAGGCAGAGGCAGACTCACCCGGGAAGGGTACAGCTCACTCGTTCGTGACGGCCCTCAGCTGGCTGAGCAGGTACGCGCGCTCCGGTTCGGTGCCGACCAGCGTCAACGCGCTGCGGTACGCGGCCGCAGCCTCGTCGTACCGGCCGAGCCGGCGCAGCAGGTCGGCCCGCGCCGCCGGATAGGGGTGGTAGCCGCGCAGCCGAGGCTCGTCGGCCAACTCGTCGAGCAGCGCGAGCCCCGCCGCCGGCCCGTCCCGCATGGCGACCGCGGCGGCCCGGTTGAGCGCCACGATCGGTGAGGGCACCAGGCCGAGCAACACGTCGTAGAGGGCCACCACCTGCGGCCAGTCGGTGCTGGCCACGTCGGCGGCCTCGTCGTGCAGCGCGGCGATGGCGGCCTGCACGCCGTACGGGCCGGGCGCTCGGCCGGTCAGCGCGACCACCACCAGGCCCCGCCCCTCCTCGATCATCTGACCGTCCCAGCGTCCACGGTCCTGGTCGTCGAGAAGGATCATGGTGCCGTCCGGTCCGGTACGCGCGTCCCGGCGGGCGTGGACCAGCAGCATCAGACCGAGCAGCCCGGCGACCTCCCGCTCGGCCGGCAACAGCCGACGCAGGATCCGGCCCAGCCGGATGGCCTCCTCGGCAAGGTCGATCCGTTGCAGATCCGGGCCGGAGCTGGCCGCGTACCCCTCGGTGAAGACCGAGTAGACGGCCTGGAGCACCGTGGGCAGACGACCGGGCAGCTCGTCGGGCCCCGGCACCCGGAACGGGATACGCGCGTCGCGGATCTTCCGTTTGGCGCGGACGAGTCGTTGGGCCATGGTGGCCGGCGGCACCAGGAAGGCCCGCGCGACCTCGGTGGTCGTGAGGCCGGCCAGGAACCGCAGGGTGAGTGCGCCGCGATCCTGCGCGGCCAGCGCCGGGTGCGCACAGGTGAAGAAGAGCGCCAACCGGTCGTCGGGCAGGTCGCGGTCCGCGTCGGCGGGCGGCGCGGGATCGGCCCGCTCGGCCTCCGCCTGGAGTACGGCGAGCCGGGTCGCCAGCACCCGGTCGCGACGCAGCCGGTCCACTGCCCGACGCCGGGCCGTGGTGAGCAGCCAGGCGCCCGGCCGGCTCGGGACGCCGTCGGTCGGCCAGTGCGTCAGCGCCGCCTCGATGGCCTCGGAGGTGACCTCCTCGGCCAGGTCGAGGTCACCGAAGCGGCGCACGAGAGAGGCGAGCAGCCGGCCGCGTTCCTCCCGGAACACCGCCTCCACCGACGACCCGACGGCTGCCCCCTCACCCGGCACTGTCACACCTGCATGTCGATCTCGAAGATCGGACGGACCTGGACCGATCCGGTGCCGACGGCTCCGGGGCTGCGGGCCGCCCACTCCAGCGCGGCGTCGAGGTCCGGCACGTCGATGACGTCGTACCCGCCGAGCAGCTCTCGGGTCTCGGCGAACGGCCCGTCGGTGATCGTGCGCTCGCCGTCCGGGTTGACCTGCACCGTGGTGCAGGTGGTCAGGTCCTGGAGGGGATGCCCGGAGACCCAGACCCCGGCGTCCTTCATCTCCCGGTCGTAGCGGATCCAGTCCTCGAAGCTGCACCCGTTGTCGACGACCTCTCCGTCAACCATGGGGCTCATGAACAGCAGCATGTACTTCACGTTTCGGCTCCTCTCGGTGCGGCGGGTCGCCGTACAGCATGACGACGAACGCGGGACGGGGATATCGACACGGCGCATCAGCTTTCTCGTGGGCGTTCGTCGCGACGGTCCATCCGACGCTCGAACCAGGTCACCGCGATCAGGAAGGCGGTGAGCAGGGCGAGTGCCGCGAGTGGCGGGAGGGAGCGGCCGATCGGCAGCAGCACCAACGGCAGGAGCGCGGCCACGACCTGCCCGGGGTACGCCGTGCCCACGGTCAGCCGGCGGAACGCCAACCTGCTCAGCAGGTAGAGGGCGGCACCGCCGTAGAGCGCGGTCGCGGCCTCCCAGCCGAGCCGGCCGGGGTGCGCGGACTCCTCGGTGAGCTGGGCGATCACCTCCTCGATACCGAGCGCGACGTAGATGGCGCCGATGATCAGCGTGGAGTGCCCGAGGCCGTACGCGTCGCCGGCGACGCGGGCCCGTCGCTCATCCGGCACGGTGCCGACCGCCTCCCGGGCGGCGGACGCCAGCCGATCGAAGTAGAGCCACCACAGGCAGACCGTGCTGGTGAGGCCGAGCAGAGCGGCCAGGAGGGCGGCCCCGACCGGTGCCATCGCCCTCGGGCCTGCGCCGGCGGAGATCAGGGACTCACCCAGCGCGATGATGAGCACCAGGCCGAACCGCTCACTGAAGTGGTCCACGCTGCGCAGTTGCCACGGCCGGAAGGTGGAGGCGAGCCGGGCACCCCCGATGTTCAGCAGGAACGCGACCGTCCAGAGCGCCGTCTGGGCCGTACCGCCGAGCAGGGCGCCGACGATCAGCGGTATCCAGCCCAGCACCACGGGCACGGCAAAGAACCGCAGCGTCGAGCGCAGTGGTGGGTTCGTCGCGCTCGCCAGGAATATGATCACGAGCTGCATGGCCCGGCCGAGCACGTAGGCCAGGGCGAGCGTCAGCGGCGTGTCGAACAGCTCCGGACCCTGCTGCCACGCGTCTGGCAACACCAGCGCGGCCACGAAGATCGCCGCCATCGCGACGAGGGTGAGGGCCCGGACCGGGCCGACGTCCGGTCGGACCAGATTTCCCACCCAGATGTACGGCGACCAGGAGTAGATCAGCAGCAGCAGGAGGAGCAGCCCCTGGGCCAGGGTGAGCGCGCTCGGTGAGGACGCCATGAACGTGATGGCCCGGGTGAGCGCGAAGACGAAGACCAGGTCGAAGAAGATCTCGAACATCGTGGTCCGGTGCGTCACCCCCGCCGGCACCGGACGAATGTCGAGAATCCTCCTCACCCTCGCATTCTGCGCCCTGGACCTCGCTGACGTCCGGATCCGCTGAGACCTCGATGGTGTCGCAGCGGACCCGGCGCACGTCGCCTACCGAACGCCCCCGGTCTCAGGTCGAGGCGTCCGTCCGGCGTCGGCTCCGCTCAGCCCGCCGCCGCACCTGCTGGTACGCGCCGGTCAGCCCCATCGCCCGGCGTACCTCGAGCACCGTCTGGCGTACCTCCTGACGGGTCCGTTCCGTACCCTCGACGATCAGTCGGTCGACCAGGCCCCGGTCGGCTTCGATCTCGGCCCGCCGCTGCCGGATCGGCGCCAGGAACCCCTCCAGCGCGACGATCAGCCGTTCCTTGACCTCCACGTCGCCCACCCGCCCGGCCCGGTAACGCCGGGCCAGGTCGGCCACCTCGTCGCGGTCCGGATTGAAAACCTCGTGGTACGCGAAGACCGGGTTCCCTTCCACGGTGCCCGGCACGTCGGCCCGCACCCGGTTCGGGTCGGTGTACATGCCGAGCACCTTGCGACGCACCGTCGCCGCGTCGTCGGAGAGCGCGATCGAGTTGCCCCGGCTCTTGCTCATCTTGGCGGCGCCATCGGTCCCCACCAGGCTCGGTGTGTCCGCCGGGATCAACTCGGGCACCGGGAGGACGGGGCCGTACAGGTGGTTGAACCGCCGGGCGATCTCCCTGGTCACCTCGACGTGTGCGGCGTTGTCCCGGCCGACCGGAACCACCTCACCCTTCACGCAGAGGATGTCCGCGGCCTGGAGCACGGGATAACCCAGCAGCCCGTACGGCATCTCCTCCTTGCCGGCGTCGCGGGCCATGTCCTTGAGTGAGGGCACCCGTTCCAGCCGGGGGACTGTCACCAGGTTCTGGAGGAGGGTGTTGAGGTCGCCGACCTCGGGGATGGCCGACTGGAGGTAGAAGGTGGCCCGGTCCGGGTCGACGCCGGCCGCGAGGATGTCGGTCACCATCTCGCGGGCGTTGCCGGCGACCTGGTCGATGTCCTCGCGGCGGTTGCGGGTGGTGAGCATGTGCAGGTCGGCGATGATGAAGAAACTCTCGTAGCGCCGGTGCAGCCGTACCCGGTTGGCGATGCTGCCGACGTAGTGGCCGAGGTGCAGGCGGCCGGTGGGCCGGTCCCCGGTGAGCATTCGTGCGACGGACATGGTGGTGCCTCTCGTATCCGAAGGTGGGTCACGCGTGGGCGCGCGCCGAGCAGGGCTGGCTCAGCCCTGCTCGGTCAGCGGGATCGACTCAGCGAGTCGCCCGCCATCGCGCGCCGGCGCGAAACCGCAGACCACCGGCACGGAGGACGTTCAGAAGTTGCTCACGGCCATCGCCGGAGCTGGTCGGGATCTCGGACACCGCACCGAGGGAGCGGCCGTCGACCAGGTCGACCGCCTCGGATGCGCAGTTGCCCGTCCGGACCACGGCCTCAGATTACCCGCGGGATGGCGCCGGGAGGCGGGAGGTAGCTGTCGGCGTAGTAGGCGCCGACGCGCCCGTCGCTCGCCTGCACCTGATAACCCCACGTGTGGCAGAGCGTCCGCGTCGCCGGCCCGCTGAGCTGGTGCGCTGGCATACTCGGCTGCCATGGTGCTGTCGCGAGGGTGGAGTCTCTTCCTGGTCGGAGTCGGTGTCTGGACCTGGGTGATCTGGCCGAGGTTCGCGGTGGCCATCTGGCAGGACCCGCGGTCCTGGGCGTCCGGCACGGTGGCCGAGGGTGCGGCCACCAGCTTCCTGTGGGTACACGCGCTGCTGATCGCCGCATCCCTGGCGATCGGCACCACCGCCGGTGTTCTGGGCGTCCGGGCCTGGCTCGCCGCTCGGCGGCGGCAGCCGTCCTGATCGCGCTTCCCGGCGGCCGTCCTGAATCGCCGCCGCTCCTGCGGATCAGGCCGCGCGACGCCCCCACTACGGATGGTCGCCGAGCCCTGGTGCCTGCGGAGCGGGTCTGACCTGGGGAAAGTGCTCAAACGAACGAATGTGACGCGCGCCGCTACCCGTGGATTTGACGATCAAACCCGCAGACGCGTAACTTTCTCTCTGCCAGCGCGGAACGGGGCAAACGGGACGAAAGTTCTAGAGCGCCGAAACGGGATGGCAACCGGGTCAAGCAGGGGTTCGCTCCTGGGAGACGCGGTCCGGGCGGGGCTCGCCGGATCGGCCGCGAGGCGGATTTGGTGCGGCGAAGCCGACCGGGTAAGGTTCACGACCGGCAGGGAACCGGGCGAGACTGCGGGAAACCGCAGCGGCCGGCCTGCCGAATCCGACGACCTGACGCAGCGGTTCGCTGCTGCGTGAGTGCGCCGGCGCTGACCCGTACGAAGCATGACAGACCGGGACACACGGTTTGACACGGCGAAGACGGTGAGGTAACGTAGTAAAAGTGCCCGGCGCGAGAGCGGCGGGGACGCAGTGCGAAAAGCCCCGGTTGGGGTTCCACTGAGGTGGGGCTTCTGGTCGGTGTGTGGTTGTTCTTTGAGAACTCAACAGGGTGCTTGTAAAGCCAGTGCCAATTATGATTTATACCCCGGACTGGTCAGTTTTTGCTGGCT
>NZ_JBITGE010000020.1:0-124250 GCF_044456785.1 Micromonospora sp. NPDC050795
CCCCCGGATCATCCGAACAACAGGGGAAGGAAGTCATACCGGGCCGGGCGACCGAGGGTCCCCGGCTGGGGACGATCAAAAAGGTAACGGGGGGGTTAGAGGCGGCAGGCGTGGATGTTGGTGACGAGGATGGCGCGGGCGCCCAGTTCGTACAGCTCGTCCATGATGCGGTGCACGTCGTCGCGGAGCACCATGGCCTGCACCGCCACCCAGCCCTCGCGGTGCAGCGGCGACACGGTGGGCGACTCGATGCCCGGGGTGAGCCCACTGGCCCGGTCCAGCAGACCGGCCGGCACGTCGTAGGCGAGCATCACGTAGCGGCGGGCCACCAGCACACCGTGCAGGCGGCGCAGCAACTGCTCGGCCTGTGGTTGCGCGGGTGCGCCGGCACGCCGTACCAGCACCGCCGACGAGCGCAGCAGCGGCTCGCCGAAGACCACCAGGCCCGCCTGGCGCAGGGTCGCGCCGGTCTCCACCACGTCCGCGATCACGTCGGCGACGCCGAGGCGTACGGCGTTCTCCACCGCGCCGTCGAGGCGGATCACGTCGGCCTTGACGCCCACCTCGCCGAGGTGCCGTTCGACCAGCCCCGGGTACGCGGTGGCGATGCGGTGGCCGCCCAGCTCCTGCACGGAGGCGATGTCGTCGGGGCGGGCGGCGAAGCGGAAGGTGGCCCGGCCGAAGGCGAGGTCGACGACCTCCTCGGCCGGCGCGGCCGAGTCGATCAGCAGGTCCCGGCCGGTGATCCCGAGGTCGAGGTCACCGGAGCCGACGTAGGTGGCGATGTCCTTCGGACGCAGGTAGAAGAATTCGACGTCGTTGGCCTCGTCCCGGCAGACCAGGTCCTTGGGGTCGGTGCGCTGGCGGTAGCCCGCCTCGCGCAGCATCTGGGCGGCCGGTTCGGCCAGGGTGCCCTTGTTGGGAATGGCGACACGCAGCATGACGGAGTGCTCCTTCGATCCGGTTGGTGATCAACAGGGGTGGGGCACTCACAGATGTCGGTAGACGTCCTTGAGTTCGAGACCGCTGGCAAGCATCAGCACCTGGACCTGGTAGAGCAGCTGGGAGATCTCCTCGGCGGTGCGCTCCGGCCCCTCGTGCTCGGCGGCCATCCACGACTCGGCCGCCTCCTCGACGACCTTCTTGCCGATGAAGTGCACGCCCTTGTCCAGCGCGGCGACGGTGCCCGAGCCCGGGGTGCCGGCGGCGGCCTTGGCCTGCAGCTCGGCGAACAACTCCTCGAACGTCTTCACGGGGAACGATTCTTCCAGCCACCCCGGCGGCACCCCGCGTCCGGGTCTGCCGAAATCCAGGAAGCGGACAATTCCCTACCAACATGGTGGGACAATTGTCGATCGATGCCCATGGAGCTCTACGCTGTCCGCCATGGCCAGCCGCTCACGTCTCCTCGCGCTCACCTTCGCCGGTGCCGTCGTCGTAGCCACCGCCGGGTGCGCGCCACAGGACGAAAACCCGACCCCCACTGTCACCGCGCCGCCGTCCTGCGCCAAGGACAGCCTGCCCACGCGTACGCCGGGCAAGCTGACCATCGCCACCGACCAGCCCGCGTACGAGCCGTGGTTCGCCAAGGACAAGCCGGACAGCGGTGAGGGCTTTGAATCCGCTGTCGCGTACGCGGTGGCCGAGAAGCTCGGCTACGCCCGCGCCGACGTCACCTGGACCCGGGTCAAGTTCGACACCGCCATCGCGCCGGGGCCGAAGGACTTCGACTTCGACATCAACCAGTTCTCCATCACCGACGAACGCAAGCAGGCTGTCGACTTCTCCGCGCCGTACTACCTGGTGCGGCAGACCGTCATCGCCCTGAAGTCCTCGAAGATCGCCGGCCGGAAGTCGCTGGCCGAACTGCGGGACGCTCGGCTCGGCGCGCAGGTCGGCACCACCAGCTACCAGGCGATCACCGACGTGATCAAGCCGACCGCCAAGCCGCAGGTCTACAACAGCAACGACGATGCCAAGAAGGCCCTTCAGAACGGGCAGCTGGACGGTCTCGTGGTCGATCTTCCGACCGCCTTCTACATCACCGGCGCGGAGATCACCGACGCCGTGATCGTCGGGCAAGTGCCGCAGGTCGGTACGCCCGAGGCGTTCGGGTTGCTGCTGGACAAGAACTCCCCACTGACCTCCTGCGTGAGCGGGGCGGTCGGTCAGCTCACCACCGCGGGGACGTTGAAGGAGCTGGAACAGAAGTGGCTCGCCCAGGTGGCGGGAGCGGCAGAGCTGCGGTGACGCTTCTGGATCGGGTGCCCTCGGAGGCGCAGCTGCGGCGGTCGGCGTACCGGCGTCGGCAGACCGTCCTCAGCGTGCTCGTCGCGGCGTCCTCGACGGCGGCGCTCGGGACGCTGCTGGTGCTCGCGGTGACCGGGGCGCCGGGCTGGGACCGGGTCCGGCGCTCGTTCCTGGATCCGGAGATCGCCCGCGACGCGCTGCCGACGGTGCTGAGCGGGCTCTGGCTCAACGTACGGCTGCTGGTCTGCTGTGCGGTCGGCGCGCTGCTGCTCGGGCTGGTGCTCGCCGTGCTGCGGACGCTGCGCGGGCCGGTCTTCTTCCCGGTCCGCGCGCTGGCCGCCGGCTACACCTACACCTTCCGCGGCCTACCGCTGATCATCGTGCTGTACCTGCTCACCCTCGGTGTGCCGGGGCTGCGGTTGCAGGGCATGCCGCCGGTGCTGGTGCTGGGTGGGATCGCGTTGGTCCTCACCTACGGCGGCTACCTCGCCGAGGTGTTCCGGGCCGGCATCGAGTCGGTGCACTCCAGCCAACTCGCCGCGGCCCGCTCGTTGGGCCTGACCCACCGGCAGACGATGCGGCACGTGGTCCTGCCGCAGGCCGTCCGCCGGGTGGCGCCACCCCTGCTCAACGACGTGGTGGCGTTGCAGAAGGACGTCGGGCTGGTCTCGCTGGCCGGACCGATCGACGCGGTCCGCGCCGCGCAGATCGCCACCGCCCAGACCTTCAACTACACGCCGTACATCGTGGCGGGGGTGCTCTTCGTGCTGCTCGCGATCCCACTGATCGCCGTCACCGACTGGGTGACGCTGCGCGCTGCCCGCCGACAGTCGGGAGGCTGATCCATGGCGTTGCTGCGCTGTCGGGGCCTGCGCAAGGAGTTCGGCGGGCACGCCGTGCTCGACCAACTCGACCTGACCGTCGCCGAGCATCAGGTGGTGGCCCTGATCGGCGCGTCCGGGTCCGGCAAGTCGACCCTGCTGCGCTGCGTCAACCTGCTCGACGAACTCGACGACGGCACCATCGAGTTGGACGGGGAGGACATCTCCGATCCCCGGGTGGACCCGGACCGGGTCCGGCGGCGGATCGGCATGGTGTTCCAGGCGTACAACCTCTTTCCGCACCTGAGCGTGTTGGACAACATCACCCTCGCGCCACGTCGCGTACACGGGCGGGGCCGGGCGGAGGCCGAGGCGCAGGCCCGGGAGCTGCTCGACCGGGTGGGGCTCGCCGCGAAGGCGGACGCCTACCCGGACCGGCTCTCCGGCGGGCAGCAGCAGCGGGTGGCGATCGTCCGGGCGCTGGCCAACTCACCTCGACTGATGCTGCTCGACGAGGTCACCTCCGCGCTCGACCCGGAGCTGGTCGGCGAGGTGCTGGCGATGATCCGCGACCTGAAGGCCGACGGCATGACCATGGTGCTGGCCACCCACGAGATGGGCTTCGCCCGGGACGTCGCCGACGAGGTGTGCTTCCTCGACGCCGGCCGGGTGGTCGAGAGCGGCCCGCCCGAGCAGGTGCTCGGCGAGCCGACGCAGCCTCGTACCCGACAGTTCCTGCGCCGGATCATCGAGGCCGGCCGCCTCTGAAAAGGCGGGCCTTCAGAGGCGGCAGAGGCGTCAGCCGCCGAAGCCCACCCGTTGGGCATTGCCCGCAGCCACCGTCCGCACGGCCAGCGCCGCGTCGAGCGCCGCCACCGTGGCGGCCCAGCCCTTGTCCTCCGCCGAGCCGGGCAGACCGGCGCGGTCACGGGCCTGCTCGATGGTCTCCACCGTCAACACGCCGTGCGCCACCGGCTTGCCCTCGTCCAGCGCCACCCGGGTCAGCCCGTCGGTGACCGACCGGCAGACGTAGTCGAAGTGGGCGGTGGCCCCACGGACCACCACGCCCAGGGCGACCACCACGTCGCAGCGGCGGGCGAGGGCCTGCGCGACCACCGGCAGCTCGACCGAGCCGGCGACCCGGGCGACAACGGAACGCGCGCCGCACGCCTCGGCGGCGGCCACCGCACGCTCCAGCATGTGGTCGGTCAGCTCGCCGTGCCAGCGGGCGGCAACGACCCCGACGGTCAGCCCCGCGGCATCGACCGCCTCGACTCCCGGCTCACCGAAACCCGCCATCGTCATGCTCCGATCTCGTCGTTGGCGACCGGACGCCCCAACGGCGCCTCGGAGACCTCGTCCAACTCGTCCAGCAGGTGACCCATCCGGTCCCGCTTGGTGCGCAGGTAGCGCATGTTCTCCGGGTGCGCGCCGGCCGGCAGACCCTCGCGGCCGGTGATGGTCAACCCGTACCCCTCCAGGCCGGCCCGCTTGGCCGGGTTGTTGGTCAGCAGCCGCATCGACCGCACGCCCAGGTCGTAGAGGATCTGCGCGCCGGTGCCGTAGTCACGGGCGTCGGCCGGCAGACCCAGGTCGAGGTTGGCGTCGACGGTGTCGCGGCCCAGGTCCTGCAACTGGTACGCCTGCAGCTTGTGCAGCAACCCGATGCCGCGCCCCTCGTGCCCACGGACGTAGAGCACCACGCCCCGACCCTCCTGCCCGACCCGAGCCAGCGCGGCCTCCAGCTGCGGCCCACAGTCGCAGCGCAGCGAGCCGAACACGTCTCCGGTCAGGCACTCGGAGTGCACCCGGACCAGCACGTCCTGGCCGTCACCGAGGTCACCCAGCACCATCGCGACATGTTCGGCCGGGTCGTGCTCGGCGCGGTAACCGAGCGCCCGGAACACCCCGTGCTTCGTCGGCATCCGGGCGTCAGCGACCAGCTCGACCTGCTTCTCGGTACGCCGGCGGTAGGCGATCAGGTCGGCGATGGTGACGAGCGTGAGGCCGTGCTCGGCGGAGAACTTCTCCAGGTCCGGCAGGCGCATCATGGTGCCGTCGTCGTTGACCAGCTCGCAGAGCACGCCGGCCGGACGCAGCCCGGCCAACCGGGTCAGGTCGATCCCCGCCTCGGTGTGCCCCGGCCGGCGCAGGACCCCGCCCTCGCGAGCGCGCAGCGGCACCACGTGCCCGGGGCGGGCCAGATCGGTGGGGTCGGTCGCCCCGCCGGCGAGCAGCCGACTGGTGTGCGCCCGGTCGGCCGCCGAGATCCCGGTGCTGACCCCCTCGCGGGCGTCCACCGTCACCGTGTACGCGGTGCCGCGCCGGTCCTGGTTGGTGTGGTGCATCGGCGGCAGGTCGAGCCGGTCGGCTTCGCTCTCGGTCAGCGCCACGCAGACGTAGCCGGAGGTGTAGCGCACCATGAACGCCATCAGCTCCGGCGTGGCCAACTCGGCCGCGAAGATCAGGTCGCCCTCGTTCTCCCGGTCCGCGTCATCGACCACGACGACCGGCCGGCCGGCCGCGATGTCCGCGATTGCCTGCTCGATATCCCCAAAGCTGGTCATGCGATGGCCTCCGTGTAGACGGACGTGCGGGCGGCGGCCGGTCGGGTGGCGCGGGAGGTGCGCCACCAGGCGGCGAAGCCCCAGACGCAGAGGGCGCCGTAGATCAGGTACATGACGGCCGAGGGGTAGAACCCGCCGCGCAGCAGCAGCGGCACCCCGACCGCGTCCACAGCGATCCAGAGCAGCCAGAACTCCACCCAGCCGCGGGCCATGCCGTACGTGGCCAGCAGGCTGCCGGTGAGGATCCAGGCGTCGGGCAGCGGGCCCCACGAACCAAGGGCCTTGAGCAGCGGGTACGCCGCGGCGGTGCCGACCACGGCGGCCAGCAGCAGCATCAGCCGCTCCCGCCAGGTGGCCCAGCGCGGGACGACAGCGGCCTGCCCGGAGTCGGCGCGGCGGTTGCGCTGCCAGCGCCACCAGCCGTAGACGCTGACCGCGAAGAAGAACACCTGCCGGCCGGCCTGCCCGTACAGGTCGTGCTCCTGCGGGGTGGCGAACACCCCGCCGAGGAAGACGGTGAGCAGTAGCGCGTTGCCGACCATGCCGACCGGCCACGCCCAGACCAGCCGGCGCAACCCGAGCAACGCCGAGACCAGCCCGAACGCGTTGCCGACGATTTCCCTGGCCAGCACCGGCGACCCGGCGACGTGCACCTGGGCGTCCAGCAGCCAGCTGAGCGGGCCCATCAGGCCACCCCTCCCTGGTCCGAGGCCAGCCCGCGGGCGTCGGCGTGGGTGAGCCGGTCGCCGAGCAGCCGCTCGACGTACTTGGCCAACACGTCGACCTCCAGGTTGACCGGGTCGCCGACGCCTTTCGCGCCGAGCGTGGTCAGCTTGAGTGTGGTCGGGATCAGCCCGACGGCGAACTCGTCCGCGCCGACGGCGGCGACTGTCAACGAGACACCGTCGATGGTGATCGAGCCCTTCTCCACCACGTACCGGGACAGGGCGGCGGGCAGCCGGAACCGGACCGTCTCCCACTGCTCGGCCGGCTCCCGGGAGATCAGTTCACCGACGCCGTCGACGTGGCCCTGCACCAGGTGCCCGCCGAGCCGGCTACCGAGCGCGGCGGCCCGCTCCAGGTTGACCGGGTCGCCGGGGCGCAGCGCGCCCAGCGCGGAGCGGCGCAGCGTCTCCCCCATCACGTCGGCGGTGAAGACACCGTCGGCCACGTCCACGACGGTCAGGCAGACACCGTTGACGGCGATCGAGTCGCCGTGGCGGGCGTCGGACGTGACCAGCGGGCCGCGTACGCCCAGCAGCGCCGAATCGCCTGCCGTCGGCGCCACCCGGACGATCTCGCCCATTTCCTCAATAATGCCGGTGAACATCTCAGCCCTCCCTTTTCCGGGGCAAAGCAGTGATCCGGAGATCCGGACCGATCTGCGTAACGTCGACGAACTCCAGATCGATGGCCTCGGCGATGGTGGTCACTCCCGCGTCGACCAGAGCCGTCGGGCCGGCGCCGAGCAACCGCGGCGCGACGTACCCGACGATCTTGTCGATCAGGCCGGCCTCCAGGAACGCGCCAGCCAGCCGGGGGCCACCCTCCAGGAGCACCGCGCGGACCCCGCGCTGGTGCAGCGCCGCGAGCAGCGCCGACAGGTCGACCCGGCCGTCGGGGTCGGCGCCGACCTCGTCGGCGGTCGCGATCCAGGTGCGTGCGGCGCCGTCGCGGACCTTGGCGTCAGCCGGGGTACGCCCCGAGCTGTCCACCACCACCCGCAGCGGCTGCCGGATGGCCAGGCTGCCGTCGCGCAGGTTGCGGGCGGTCAACCGGGGGTCGTCGGCGAGCACGGTGCCCACCCCGGCGATGACCGCGTCGACCGTGCCGCGCAGCGCGTGCACGTCGATCCGGGCCGCCTCCGAGGTGATCCACATGCTGGTGCCGTCCGCCGCGGCGGAGCGACCGTCGAGCGTGGCGGCGTACTTCCAGATCACGTACGGCCAGCCTCGACGCATCGAGGTCAACCACGCGACGTTGCCGGCCTCGGCCTCCTCGCCGCGTACCCCCAGATCGACCCGGACCCCGGCGGCGCGCAACGTGGCGGCGCCCCCGGAAGCGACCGGGTTCGGGTCGGGCACGGCGATGACCACCCGGCCCACCCCGGCCTGGACGAGCGCGGAACTACAGGGGCCGGTGCGGCCGGTGTGGTCGCAGGGTTCCAGAGTGACGATCGCGGTGCCGCCCTTGGCCCGCCGCCCGGCCTGCGCCAGGGCGACGATCTCGGCGTGTGGCCCCCCGGCGTACGCGTGGAAGCCCTCGCCCACGACCTCGCCGTCGGAGTCGAGGAGCACGCACCCGACCACCGGGTTGGGGCTGGTGGTGCCGAGCCCGCGCGCTGCCAACTCGATCGCACGCCGCATCGCCTCATCAACGGAGACGCTGGCCATCGCGCTGCCCCTGCCCTCTCACTCGCCGTCCGCGCGCTGACGGTCAGGGAGGCGGTGGCCATGGGGCCACGGGCAGGCGGTGGCGGATTCCGGGAACGGCACAGCCGCCCCCGGGGGGTCGGCGCGGCACGCTGAAGCCAGCGGCCGGCTCGGACCCGTCCGTCCCGCGCGCTGTCTCCCATCCGGACTTTCTGGGCGCGGACGAACCGCCCCCAACCGTCGGCCCCGGATTCTCACCAGGTCCACCGGACGGCAGAGCCGTCCGGGTCGCGGGCTGACCACGGTCGGACCGTGGATCACCGCCGGTTCGGAATTTCACCGAGTCCCGCCAGCGCGTGGTGGGTACACGGGAAGTCTTACACGCCGATCCGCGTCCGTCGCCTCCTAGGCGAGCTACTTCACAGCGGTATCACGCTCAGGTGACGCCGCGACGCCGGTCCACCGCCACGTACGAGCCCGGTTGACTCTTGGCCACCGTCTTCATCTCCGAGGCCACCGCGATCGCTTCGAGCGGGTCGGTGAACCGCTTGCCGGCGTCGGAGAGGGACACCCCGATGGAGAGCGTGACCAGGGCCGCCCGCCGGATGTTGCCGCGTCGATCCTTCAACTCGACGAAGCCGCGCTCCCGGTCGGTCTGGTCGTAGAGCGTGTCGGCGGCGTTCTCGAAGTCGACGACCGCCCGGGACGTCAGTGGGCGTACCTGGTCCGGGGCGCAGACGATGACGAAGTCGTCGCCGCCGACGTGACCGAGGAAGGCCGGTGGCAGGCCGACGCCTACCACCGCCCGGTGCAGGCTGCGGGCCAGCGCGGAGATGAAGTCGTCGCCGCGCACGAAGCCGTACCTGTCGTTCACGCTCTTGAACCGGTCGATGTCGACGTAGCCGACGGCGTAGTCCACGCCGTTGCGGACCCGATCGCTGATCTCCCGACGGATCCGGCTGTTGCCGGGCAGCCCGGTCAGCGGGGAAACCTCCCGGAACTCCTTGTTACGGCGCAGCGTGGACGAGACCCGGGCCACCAGCTCGGCGGTGTCGAACGGCTTGACCAGGTAGTCGTCGGCGCCGGCGCTGAGCCCGTGCACCTTGTCGACGGTCATCCCCTTGGCGGTCAGCATGATCACCGGAAGGGCGGACGTCATCGGGTCGGCGCGCAACCGGCGGGTCAGCTCCAACCCGTCGATCCGGGGCATCATGAGGTCGACCACCGCCAGGTCCGGCCGTTGGCGCTCGATGACCTCCAGGGCCTCCTGGCCGTCGCTGGCGTGGATCACCTCGAAGCCGTGCAGCCGCAGGTTGAACTCGACGAACCGGGCGATGTCCTCGTCGTCGTCCACGACGAGAATGATGTCCTTGCGGTCGACCTCGGGCTCCACCTCAGGCCCCGGGCGCCGCGCGTTCCGCCAGTGCCCGCAGGTGCCGCACCGCCTCCGCCGGGTCGGCGGCCCCGTACACGGCGGTGCCGGCCACGAACGCGTCGGCGCCGGCCGCCGCCGCCTGTTCGATGGTGTCGGCGGCGATGCCGCCGTCCACCTCGATGCGCAGCTCCAGGTGCCCGGCCGACGCGTGCCGCCGGGCCGTCCGCACCTTCTCCAGGAGCTGCGGAATGAACCGCTGCCCACCGAAGCCCGCCTTGATCGTCATGATCAGCAGGGTGTCGAAGCTGGGCAGCAGGTCCAGGTAGGGCTCGATCGGGGTGTCCCGGTCGATGGCCAGGCCCGCCTTCGCGCCTGCCGAGCGCAGGTCCTTGGCGAGCGCCACCGGGTCGTCGGACGCCTCCGCGTGGAAGGTGACGTTGTACGCCCCGGCGTCGGCGTACCCGGGGGCCCACCGGCGCGGGTCCTCGATCATCAGATGCACGTCGAAGGGCATCGCCGTGACAGCCCGCAGGCTCTGCACCACGGGCAGCCCAATGGTCAGGTTCGGCACGAAATGGTTGTCCATCACGTCGACGTGCAACCAGTCTGCGGCGTCCTCGACGGCGCGGACCTCTTCGGCGAGACGGGCGAAATCGGCGGCCAGGATGCTCGGCGCGACGATCGGCGGCGGTACGGTCACGGGGCCAGTGTACGAACGTGGCCACCCGCCACCCGCATCGCGGCACCTTTGGGGACGCCCTGTGACCCAGCAGTGACCACTGGTGCAGAATTGGACGCTCCGGACCCCCGAATCCGGACGAACAGACATCAGCCACTGGCCGATCGACGGAAACGCGACGACACTCCAACCGGGACGGTGCCGTAAGCTGCACGCCCGCCGGGGTCTCGCCGCGGGGCGCGGCGACCGGCCGCCAGCTTCCGGGAGGGCGGACGATGCGACGGTGGCTTCCAGCGCTGGCGCTGGCCAGCGTCACGACGATGCTGCTGGCCGGCTGCGCGCCGGCGCGAGGCGCGGACGGTGATCTCACCGACGACTGGCCGACGCTGCGGGTTCCCAAACCGTTCACCCCCGCCACCGACACCTGCCTGCCACGGATCGCCACTGTCGTGCAGGCCAGCACGTACGAGACGGTGGACTGCGCGCGCAACCACCTGGCCGAGACCATCCACGTCGGCACCTTCGTCGGGCCCGACGCGCTGACCGAGGCCCGACCGGAACCCGGCTCGCAGGCGCTGCGCACGGCTCGCGCCGAATGCGACCAGCGGGCCCGGGAGGTACTCGGCGGCGACTGGCACACGGCCCGACTCGCGCTGTCCCTCGCCCTGCCGTCCGCGCCCGCCTGGGCCGGCGGCGCCCGCTGGTTCCGCTGCGACCTCAGCGAGACCGGCAGCATCGACAACACCCGCCCGGTCAACCGCACCGGCAGCCTGCGCGGCGCGTTGATCGGCGACACGCCCCTGACGCACCGCTGCTTCGACCCCAAGCTGATCGGCGACAACCTCAACTACATGGCGCCGGTGCTCTGCACCGAGCCGCACCGCGCCGAGTTCGTGGGCGTCTACGAGGAGCGGGACATCAGCTGGGCGGAGTTCGCCAAGTCCGCCGAGCAGGCGCACCGGCGCTGCATGGCGCTGATCGCCGAGTACGCGGCGGTACCCAACAACAGCGAGCTGCCGTACCGGGCCGGGTCCATCTACTACCCGCCGTCGCAGCGGGAGTGGGAGGAGGGCGACCGTGGGGTGCGCTGTTTCCTGTGGAGCGACGACCGCAAACTCACCCGCTCGATGCGCGACGTCGGCCCGGAGGGACTGCCCGCGATCTGAGCATCGGTGCCGTATGCTGCTGCGCCGTGGCGCAATCGACCGGCTGGGTCCGGTCGGGGGCCAGCGGCGGCGGGAGGTCGGGATGCGACGGTGGTTGGCGGCGTTCGCCGGGGGTGGGGCGCTGGCCCTGGCGCTGTCCGGGTGCGGCGCACCCGCCGGAGTCGACAGTGACCTCACCGACGACTGGCCGGCGCCTGTCGCGGCGCAGCAGTTCGTCCCCTCCGCCGATGTCTGCCACCAGAGCTCCCAGCAGGTCGGCTTCCTGACCGGCTACAACCCGACGGCGTGCACCGAGGCGCACCGGGTGGAGACCATGCACGTGGGCACCCTCACCGGTCCGGGCGCCGAGGCCGGCACGCCCCCGCAGCCCGGCTCGGCCGGCATGCGGGCCGCGCAGACCGGGTGCGACACGGCGGTCAACAAGGCGGTGGGGGCCGACTGGCGTTCCGGACGGCTCGGCCTGACCGTCGTCCTGCCGTCGCCGCAGGCCTGGTCGGGCGGTGCCCGCTGGTACCGCTGCGACGTCACCGAGATCGCCAGCATCGACGACACCGCTGTCGACCTGCGCACCGGCAGCCTCCGGGGCGCGCTGTCCGGGCCGGCCCCGCTGGCGTACCGCTGCTTCAACCCGAAGCTGGTCAAGGACGACATCGACGAGATGGTGCCGGTTTCCTGCACGGCCAAGCACCACGCCGAGTTCGTCGGGGTGTGGCAGGCGCCGGACACCAGCTACGCCGAGTTCACCCGCGGCACCAAGCGGACCCACCGGGCCTGCCAGACGATGATCGCCAAGTACGCCAAGGTCCCGGACAACTCCCAGCTCGACTTCCGCGCCGGCACGATCTACTACCAGCCGTACGAGGAAGAGTGGCGCAACGGGAACCGGGGCGTGCAGTGCTTCCTCTGGATCTCCGACCGGAACCTGACCCGCTCGATGAAGAACGCTGGCACCAAGGGCCTCCCGGTCACCTAGGCCTCCGGAGGCCCGGTCCCGCAGAGCGTGAGCCCACGCGTCCGGCCGGTCGGCTGACCGGCCGGACGCGGGGAACGGATCAGCCTCGGCGCAGGACGGCGAGGAACATCGCGTCGGTGCCGTGGCGGTGTGGCCAGAGCTGCACTGTCGGCCCGTCACCGAGACCGGGCATGCCCGCCGGCAGCAGTGGGCGGGCGTCCACGAAGTCCACCGGAACCCCACTACGGCGGGCCGCCTCGGTGACCGTCACGTGCGTCTCGACGGTGTGCGGCGAACAGGTCACATAGGCGACCAGGCCACCCGGGCGGACCGCCCGCAGCGCCGCGCCGAGCAGTTCCCGTTGCAGCCGGGTCAGCGGCGGCAGATCGGACGGCTGGCGACGCCAGCGTGACTCCGGTCGACGACGCAGCGACCCCAGGCCGGTACACGGCGCGTCGACCAGCACCCGGTCGAAGTGCTGCTCCGGCAGTTTCGGGTCGCCACCGACCTCACGGCCGTCCATGGTCAGCACGGCCACCGGCAGATCCCGGGTCGCCAGGGAGACCAGCCGAGCGCGGTGCTCGGCCACCTCCACAGCCGTCACCCGGGCACCCCGCTGCGCGGCCAGCGCGCCGAGCAACCCGGCCTTGCCACCCGGGCCGGCGCACAGGTCCAGCCACCGGCCGTCCGGGCCGTCCAGCGGCGCGTCGGCGAGCGCGGCGGCCACCAACTGGGAGCCCTCGTCCTGGACGTGGGCCCGGCCGTCGACCACCGCCGGGATGTCGCCCGGCGAACCGCCGGGAAGATAGACGGCGTACGGCGAGAACGCACCGGGCGCACCGCCGACCTGGTCGGCCAGCTCGACCGGGTCGATCAGGCCGGGCCGGGCCGCCAGGTGCACCGGAGGGCGCTCATTGTCCTCGATCAGGAGGCGCTCCGTCTCACCCAGATCGCCACCGAGCGCCTCGGAGAAGGCCCGCACGATCCACTGCGGGTGGCTGTACGCCAACGCGAGGTGCCCGACCGGGTCGGTCTCCATCGGCGGCGCGAGCTTCGCCACCCAGGCGTCCGCGTCACGGGTGGACACCTCGCGCAGCACCGCGTTGGCGAAACCGGTGGCGCCCGGTGCGACCGAACGGACCAGGTCCACGGTCGACGAGACCGCGGCGTGCGGCGGCACCCGGGTGTGCAGGAGCTGGTACGCCCCGAGCCGCAGCGCGTCGCGTACCGGCGGGTCGATCCGGGCCACGTCCCGGCCGGCCGCGTCGGTCAGGATCGCGTCCAACGTGCCCAGGTGGCGCAGGGTGCCGTAGGTCAGCTCGGTGGCGAAGGCCGCGTCCCGACCGAACAGCCCGTCCTCCCGCAGGATGATGGGCAGCACCAGGTTGGCGAACGCGTCGTCCCGATGCACCGCCGCCACCGCCTCGTAGGCGGCCCGGCGCGGTCGGTCCATCGGTGGCCGGACCGGCCGGCGGTCCCCGCCACGGCCGGTCGACGGGCCGGAGCGCGTCGGTCGGGTTCCCTCCGGTGCCGTCACGCGAAGTCCTCTCCAGTGCCGACCCGGACGCCGCGCGCCCAGTCGGTCGCGTTCATCGCCCGCTTGCCCGCGGCGCGGACCTCGCCGAGACGTACCGGCACAGTCGCCGTGCCGGCCAGCACCCGGGACTTCTCCACCAGCAACTCCCCCGGCTTGAGCTCGGGGCCGTCGGGCACCGGGACGACCGGGCCGAGCTTCACCCGCTCGTCGCGGAACGTCGTCCAGCCACCCGGCGCGGGCGTGCAGGCCCGGATCCGCCGGTCCACGGCGAAGGCCGGGTCGCTCCAGCGCACCCGCGCGTCGTCCACTGTCAGCTTCGGCGCCAGCGACACCCCGTCGGCCGGCTGCGGCTCGGCGCGGGCGGTGCCGTCCTCGATCGCGTCGAGCACCGCCACCAGCAGCCCGGCGCCGGAGTCGGCGAGCCTTCCCAGCAGGTCGCCGGAGGTGTCGGTGGCGCGGATCTCGTCGGTCAGCGTGCCGTAGACCGGGCCGGTGTCCAGGCCCGCCTCCAACTGGAAGACGCTGGCCCCGGTCAGCTCGTCACCGTGCAGCACGGCGTGCTGCACGGGCGCGGCGCCACGCCAGGCGGGCAGCAGGGAGAAGTGCAGGTTGATCCAGCCGTGCCGGGGGATCTCCAGGGCCGCCGGCGGCACCAGCGCGCCGTAGGCGACCACCGGCACGCAGTCCGGCTCCAGCTCGCGCAGCCGGTCGAGGAACTCCGGGTCGCGGGGACGGGCCGGGGTGAGCACCTCGACGCCGTGCTCGTCGGCCCACGCGCCGACCGGTGAGCGGGACAGGCCCCGTCCACGCCCGGCGGGCGCGTCGGGCCGGGTGACAACGGCCACCAGCTCGTGTCGGGAGGCGGCGACGGCGGCCAGGGCGGGAACGGCGACGGCCGGCGTACCGGCGAAGATCACGCGCATCCGGGTCAGCGCCCCAGCCCGAACGGGTCGCTGATGTGCGGGCTGAGCTTGACCGTGGGCGGGGCCGCCGCGTCGTACCACTCGGCCTGGCGAATCGCCTTCATGGCTTCCTTGCGCCCCTCCGGGTCCAGTCGGTCCAGGAAGAGCACCCCGTCGAGGTGGTCGGTCTCGTGCTGCACGCAGCGCGCCATCAGGCCGGTGCCGACGATCTGCATCGGGTCGCCGAACGAGCTGAAGCCCTTGGCGACGACGTTCTGCCGACGCTTGGTGTCGAAGTAGAGCCCGGGGATGGACAGGCAGCCCTCCGGGCCGTCCTGCTCCTCCTCGTCGGGGAACTCCAGCACCGGGTTGATCAGATGCCCGAGGACGTCGTCGACGTCGAAGGTGAACACCCGCAGGCTCACACCGAGCTGCGGCGCGGCCAGGCCGGCGCCGTTCTGCTCACGCATCGTGTCGGTGAGGTCGGCGACGAGCCGACGTAGCTCGGCGTCGAAGTCGACCACCGGATCGGCCGGCGTGCGCAGCACCGGATCCCCAAACAGACGGATGGGCTGGACGGTCACGCGGGACGGCTCCTTGTTCGGGTGGACGAGCGGTGCCGTACCAGTCTACGGAGTGCCCGGCCGGACACCGGGCGGCGCACCTCGCTCAACCACCCCCGGTGTGCCCAGCGTCACCGACGGGCGACCCGGCCAACAGCTCCCGCACCCGCTCGGCGTCCGGGTGGCCGAGATCGTCGAGGATGACCAGGGCCCGCCGCCAGGTTCGCGCGGCGCCGGCCGCGTCCCCCACCGCCTGCCGGCTCTCGCCGAGCCGGGACAGGGTGTCCGCCTCGTCGTAGCGGTCGCTGACCCGCCGGTACAGCCCGAGGGCCCGCTGGAAACAGCGGATCGCCGCCGCGTGGTCGGCCAGTCGGGCGTGGATGAAGCCGAGGCTGTCCCAGGTGTTCGCCTCGCCGTGCCGGTCCCCTGTCGTCCGCAGCAGCGCCAACGCCTCCCGGCAGTGCCCGAGCGCCGGCTCGTACCGGCCGAGCTGGGCGTACGCCCACCCGACCGCGTTGCGGGCGCTGGCCTCCCCGGCGATGTGCCCGGCGGCCCGGTACAGCGCGAGGGCCCGCTCGCTCTGCTCCAGGGACTCGGCGTGCCGGCCGAGCCCGTCGAGCATCGCGCCGAACGCCCGGTGGGTGCGCGCCTGGCCGGTGTGGTCGGTGAGATCCGCGAAGATCGCCAGGGCCTGCCGGTAGTTCCTCGCCGCCTCGTTTACCCGGCCCAGCCGGGACAGCACCCTGGCGAGGTCGCGGTGGGCGTTCGCCTGCCCGGGTCGGTCGCCGGCCCGCTGCGCCCCGGCCAGGGCGTTGCGCTGGGCCACGGCCAGGTCCGGCCACCGCCCCCGGCGTTGCAGGAAGTCCACCAGTGTCCAGGCCAGTTGCCACGCGTGACCGTCGAACCCGGCCCGCCGCGCGTGGGCGACGGCCGCGAGCAGCACCGGATACTCGACGCTGAACCAGGCGAGCGCCTGACCGAGGTCGGCGATCTCCTCGGGCAGCACACCCGGCGCGGCGGCGGTGAGGGTGACCGGGTCCCGACCCGGTTGCAGCAGCAGTGCCGCCGCGTGGGCGGTGTGCAGGTAGTGGTCCAGCCCACGCCGGATCGCGGCCCGCCGCGCCTGCTCCGGTTCGAGACGTTCGACCTGCTCGGCCGCGTACGCCCGGAGCAGGTCGTGCGCGCCGACCCGACCGGGGGCGTGCTCGGTGACGAGGTGCGCGTGGGCCAGTTCGGCCAGCAGTCGGGGCACCTGGGCCCGGGGCAGCCCGGCCAGACTGGCCGCCGCGGCGAACCCGATGTCCGGTCCGGGATGGCAGCCGAAGAGCCGGAACAGGCGGGCCGCCGCCGGGGTCAGGCCCCGGTACGACCAGGAGAAGACGGCCTGCACGTCGGTGCCGGCGTCCCCTCCGTCGAACGAGTCGAGTGGTCGAGGCGCCGCCCGCAGTTCGGCGGCGAGGGTGGCCAGCGGGAACGTCGGCTTCTCCGCACCTCTCGCGGCGAGCACGGCCAGCGCCAGCGGCAGCCGCGCACACCGCTCGATGATCTCGTCCACCGCCTGCGGCTCGGCCGCCAACCGGTCCGTGCCGAGCCTCCGGGCCAACAGTTGCCAGGCCTCGGCGGTGCTGAGCAGGTCGACGCCGATCGGCCGGGCGCCCTCGGCCGCGATCAGCCCGGCGAGCCGGTTGCGGCTTGTCACCAGGACCAGGCAGTTCGGGCTGCCCACCAGCAGGGGTCGGATCTGGTCGGCGTCGCGGGCGTTGTCCAGCAGCACCAGCATCCGGCGGCCGGCGAGCAGGCTGCGGTAGAGGCCCACCTGCGCGGGCAGGTGGGTGGGGATGCGTTCGGGCGGTACCTCGAGGGCCTCCAGGAAGCCTCGGACCGCCTCGACGGCCGTCACCACCGTCCCGGTGGCGTCGAACCCGCGCAGGTCGACGTAGAGCTGGCCGTCCGGGAAGCGGTCGGCGACCCGGTGCGCGAAGGTGACAGCGAGGGTCGTCTTGCCGACTCCGGCCGTACCGGACAGCGTCATGACGGGGATCGACGCCATGCCGTCGTTCCCGGGTGCCACGGCACGAGCGCATTCGGCCTCGAGCTGGGCGAGTTGAGTCGCCCGCCCGACGAAACCGGGCAGCGCCGGGGGCAGCTGGCGGGGTATCGGGAACCGGGGGGACGTGGTGCCGGCGCGCGGGCCGCCGACCCCGGCCCGCGCGACCGCGCGTCCGCTGGTCGCGTGCTCCCGGTTCGGGCGTCGGCGTCGCTCTTCGACCCGGTCCCGCGCGGTGGCCAGCACCCCCTGTTCGGCGGGGCTGGCCCCGAGCAGTCGGATGAGGACGTCGAACCGCTCCGGTGGCGGCAGGATGTTGCCGGCGAAATACTCCCCGATGATCCCGCGTGACCAGCCGGTCTTCGCGGCCAACTGTCGGTACGTCAGCAGGGTCTCGCCCTGTTGCCGGGCTTCGCGGCGGCGCAGCTGGCGCAGCAACCCGGCCAGCTCGGGCAGTGTCTGCGTCTCGGTGCCGAGGCGGACCAGCTCGGTTGACCCGTGTGACGTCTGATGAGTGCCGGACGGTATCCACTGCTCAGACATGCGACCCCCACCCCGGTCATCCGGCCCCCCGGATGCGCACGGGCAGGGTAAATCCGGCCCCGCACCAATCGATAGATGGCTGCCAATGTATGACAGTTCCACTACGGACGGTCGCCCCGTCCAACAGTGTCCAGCGGTGTCCAGTCCCGTCCAGGATCCGCCCCATGGCGTCGACGCCCCTGCCACCGTCCTGGTGCGGGCACGGCCCGCTCCACGACCCCTGGGGGAAGAGGTACCCGATGATCCGTCCACACCCGACCACCCGGCGCCCCGTGGCGATGCTGCGTCGCGTCGCCGTCACCGCGATCAGTCTCACGCTGCTCGCCGCCGGCCTGACCGCCACACCGGCCACCGCCGCACCCGGAGGCAAGGCCCCCGCCACCGGATCGTTCATCGACAGCACGCCCGTGCCCGGCGGCTTCGCCTCCTGGTCGGAGCTGCTCCGGGTGCAGCAGCGCATGAACAACGCCGCCGCCCAGATCACGAACGCGGCGCAGCGCAGCGCCAACTCCGGCTTCGCCGGCATCGTCGCCGACCCCACCACCCGCCACCTCCAGGTCTACTGGAAGGGTGAGCCGCCGGCCAACCTGGTGGCCAACGCCCGGGCCACCGTCGCCACCCAGGTGCTGCCCGCCGCGGCGACAAGATCACCACGGTGGGGCCGCGCGCCGACGGCGCCGGCCTGCTCGTCGGCACGCAGGACGGGCTGCTCGGTGCCACCGCGCTGGCCGGTGTGCCGGTGACCGTGCAGACCAAGGTCGCCGCCGCGCCGGCGACCCGATGGGACGACACGGCGCCATGGTGGGGCGGTGCCGCCTGGCGCAACGCCACCACCGGCGGCGGCTGCTCGACCGGCTTCGGGGTCTTCCAGGGCGGGTCCGCGCGGATCCTCTCCGCCGCACACTGCGGCAACATCAACAACGCCGCGACCGACCCGACCGGGCAGTCGATGGGCATCGTCGGCACCCGCAACGCCGGCACCGACACCCTGCTGCTCTCCGGGGCCTCGGGCGGCCGGGTCTTCAACAACAGCACCGACGCGCAGGGCAGGGTGGTCAGTGAGTTCAGCAACCAGGTGATCGGCGCGTCGGCCAGCCAGGTCGGCAACTGGGTGTGCACCTCCGGCGCGTACTCCGGCACCCGCTGCTCGATCCAGGTGAAGGCCCGCAACCTGTGCATCAACGTGCGCGACTTCGGCCAGGTCTGCGGTCAGGTCCAGGCGGAGAACACCACCGGCACCAACGCCGTCGGCCAGGGTGACAGCGGCGGCCCGGTGGAGATCGTGAACGCGGCGAACACCCTCCAGGTCTGGGCCACCGGCACCAACACCGCCATCGACGACACCTTCACGTCGACGGCCTGCACCGGCTACCGCCCCACCGGCCGGGTCTGCGCCTGGCGGTTCTACTACGAGGACATCTTCTCCGGCATGGCCGGCGTCGGCGCCTCGGGTGTCGTCCTCGGCTGAGCCGTACCAGCTATCCGCCGTACGACTCGGTGGCCGGGCCGGCGCGCGTACCCCGCGCGTCGGCCCGGCCTCGCTCAGACGCCGGCGGCCGGGTCCCCCGCGAGCACCGCGTCGCCGCGGAGCAGCGCCGGCTCGGGCAGCGGCAGTTGGATCTTGTGAGCCGCCTCCCAGTCGTAGATCAGGCCGGGGCGCACCTGGGCGGCGAAGTAGTCGATCGCCGTCATCCCGCCCACCACCGGCTCGTCGACCTCGGCGACCAGTTGGGCGGGGACCAGGGAGAACCCATTCTGCAGAGCGGCGCTGAGGCGGCGATGGCCGTCGACGACGAAGAAGTACTCGCCGGTGAACCCGATCTTCAGCGGTTCGAGGGCCTCGTCGCCGGCCTCGGCCACCCCCCCGACGAAGTCGGTGTCCCACAGACCACGCAAGGTGGCGATGTCCTCGGTCGGGTAGACCCGGGCCGGGTCCAGCAGCAGCAGCGGCGGCCCGTCGCGCAGCACCTCGGCGCCGAGCGTGCCCTCGTACGCGGCCACGATGTGCTCGATCACCTCGGCGGCGGACGCCCGGGTGGTGTCGCAGATCAGGTCGTAGTTACGCAGCCGGGCCTTGTCCACCCCGTAACGGATGATGAACCGACTGCGCTCGCTCGCGCTGCGCTCCCGGAGCTTGGCCTTGGCCTCCTCCAGCGAGGCGTAGCTCTCGGCCGGCCCGGAGGGGCGGGCGAGCACCCGGCGGGCCGCCTCGCCCGGCTCGGTGATCATGTGCACCTTGAGCGCGTCGGTGAAGAAGTGCCAGGCCAGCCGGGAGTCCATGACGAGGCGCTCACCGGAGGCGGCGATGTCCCGCTGGAGCTGGTCGACGTAGCCGTCGACGGCCTGGTCGAGCTCGGCGTGCAGGTTGAGCTGCAGGGCGGTCATCTGCCGCTGCTGCGCCATCTCCCGGTAGAGGTCCCCCACGCTGACCCGGCGCATGCCGAGCCGCTTGGCGATCTCGACCGACACGGTGCTCTTGCCGCTGCCGAGGTCGCCGTTGAAGACGATCGATTGTCCAACGGTCACGACTGGTCCACCCCTGATCACCGGCTCATTGACATCATCGACCTCGCGCCCGACCGACGCGTTCCCGCCATCGTCGCGCCATCCCGCGACGGCCCCAGCTCGGCGTGGCTGACGCCCCCTCGAAACCTGGAGACCGTCGTACGCCTTGGCATGACGGGCGATGCTACCACTCGGACGCCACCGCTTTGCCGGACGCGGTGTGCGAGGGCCCCCGGCAGCGGGTGAGGTCCGCGACCGTCAGCACCGGCCGAAACACCTCAGAACAGGCTCAGCGGATCGACCTGGAGACGAACCGGATCGGCGGCCTTGCGAGCGGCCCGGACGCCGGCGGCCGAGTGCAACGCCTCGGCGAGCGCAGCGGCGCGGGCCCGGGGCACCCGGACCAACATCCGTTCCCGGCCCTCCTCGGCCGGCACCGGCCCGAGCACCTCGGCGTCGTCCGGCAGCCGAGCCGCCGCCAGCAGGTCCGCGACCGCCTCGGCCACCCCGGTGACGCTCGCCATCCGCACGGCCGGCGGGAAGCCCAGCTCGCGGCGCTCGGCCAGCTCCCGACCGGCGAACCAGCCGGCGTCCCAGCGCAGCAGCGCCTGCACGGGGGCGAGCGCGCCGTCGGCGACCACCACCACCCGGCCGGCCGGCGCCGGGCGGGCCAGCGCCGCCGCCGCCAACCAGCGGCGCAGCGACTCCTCGCCGGCGCGCAGGTCGGCCCGGGTCAGCAGGGCCCACGAGTCGAGCAGCAGCACGGCGCCGTAGCCACCCTCGGCGACCGGCTCGGCGCCCGGGGTCGCCACCACCAGGGCCGCGCCGCCTGGCACGTCGGTCAGCACCTCCTCGCGCCCCGAGGTGCGCACCGGCACGTCGGGGAACGCCCGGCCCAGCTCCTCGGCGGTCCGCCGGGCGCCGGTCACCGCGGCCCGCAGCCGCCGCCCACCGCACTCCGGGCAGGCGTACGCGGCCGCCACCCGGGCGCACCACCGGCAGGCCGGGGTGCCACCGGCCGAGGGCAGCGCGAGCGGGCCGGCGCAGTGCGCGCAGCGGGCCGGGGTGCGGCACTCGGCGCAGGAGATCGACGGGACGTAGCCACGGCGGGGCACCTGCACCAGCACCGGCAGGTCCTGGCGGAGCGCGTCGCGGGCCGCCGTCCAAGCCAGGCTGGGCAGCCGGGCGGTGGCGGCCCCGGGGTCACGGGCCAGCTGCGGGTCGTCCCCGGTCGGCGCGATGGTCGGAATCCGCGCCCGCACGGTGGCCCGGTCGGCGACCACCTCCGGGGCCCAACCGGTCTCCACCAGCAACTGCGCCTCGGCCGTCCGGGCGTACCCGCCGACCAGCGCGCCGGCCTCGGCGAGGTGGGCGCGGGTGAGCAGCACGTCGCGGGCGTGCGGGTAGGGCGCCCGGGGCTCGGAGTGCAGGTCGTCACCGTCGTCCCAGACGGCGACGAGGCCGAGCCGGGCCACCGGGGCGAACATCGCCGCCCGGGTGCCGATCACCACCGGCACCTGGCCACGGCGAGCGGCGAGGAACGCCCGGTACCGCCGGGCCGGGCCGAGCGCGGCGGAGAGGCTGACGTGCCGCCCCGGGCCGAGGACGCCGGTGAGCGCCGCGTCGAGACGGTCGAGGTCACGCGCGTCGGGCACCACGACCACGGCGCCGCGCCCACCGGTGACTGTGGCCGCCACCGCGTCGGCGTACCGGGCCGCCCAGTCCTCACCGGGCAGCGCCGACCAGACCGCGCGGGGCGCCCGGCCGTCGGCGAGCGCCCGCAGCAGAGCCGGACCGGTCGGGTAGTCGCGCCACCCGCGCGGGTCGAGCGCCCCGACGGGGGCCGCCGGGGTGGGCGGCTCGTCGTGGGGCTCCTTCTCCACCCGCGCGTGCCGGGGCGGCACGGCGAGCCGGAGCACGTCGGCGAGGCTGCCCGCGTACCGGTCGGCGACCGCCCGGGCCAGCCGGGCGACCTCCGGGGCCAGCACCGGCTCCGGGGAGACCATCTTCTCCAGGTACGCGAGACGGCCGGTGTGCCCGGAGTCGTCGGCGCGCGACAGCAGCCACCCGTCGACGAGTTGCCCGGCGAAGCGCACCTTCACCCGGGTACCGGGCACCGCCACCTCGTCCAGCTCCGCCGGCACCAGGTAGTCGAACGGCCGGTCCAGGTGCGCCAGTCCGACATCCACGCAGACGCGCGCGACCGGCGACCCGTCCGCGGGTCGCCGGTCGCTGCGCTTGGTGGCGGTCAGGCTCCCGCGGCCGACTTGAGGTCGGCGGCCCGGTCGGTGCTCTCCCAGGTCAGGTCCGGCAGCTCCCGGCCGAAGTGGCCGTACGCGGCGGTCTGCTGGTAGATCGGGCGGAGCAGGTTGAGGTCCCGGATGATCGCGGCCGGACGCAGGTCGAACACCTCGGTGACGGCCTTCTCGATCGAGGACACGGGCACGGTCTCGGTGCCGAACGTCTCGATGAACAGGCTCACCGGGTGCGCCTTGCCGATGGCGTAGGCCACCTGCGCCTCGCACCGCTCGGCCAGACCGGCGGCGACCACGTTCTTGGCCACCCACCGCATCGCGTACGCGGCCGAGCGGTCCACCTTGGACGGGTCCTTGCCGGAGAACGCGCCGCCACCGTGGCGGGCGTACCCGCCGTAGGTGTCGACGATGATCTTGCGGCCGGTCAGCCCGGCGTCGCCCATCGGGCCGCCGATCTCGAAGCGGCCGGTCGGGTTGACCAGCAGCCGGTAGCCGTCGGTGTCCAGGCCGAGGCTCTCCAGCTCCGGGGCGATCACGTGGTCGCGCACGTCCGGGGTGAGCAGCGAGTCCAGCGAGATGTCGGCGGCGTGCTGGCTGGACACCACGACGGTGTTCAACCGGACCGGACGCAGCCCTTCGTACTCGATGGTGACCTGGGTCTTGCCGTCCGGGCGCAGGTACGGGATCGTGCCGTCCTTGCGCACCGCCGAGAGGCGGCGGGCCAGCCGGTGCGCGAGCGCGATCGGCAGCGGCATCAGCTCGGGCGTCTCCGAGCAGGCGAAGCCGAACATCATGCCCTGGTCGCCAGCGCCCTGCGCGTCCAGCGCGCTCTCCGACGCTCCGGTGCGCAACTCGAAGGCATTGTCCACACCCTGCGCGATGTCCTCGGACTGCGCACCGATGGAGACGCTGACCCCGCAGGAGGCGCCGTCGAAGCCCTTCTTCGACGAGTCGTAGCCGATGTCGAGGATGGTCCGGCGGACGATCGTCGGGATGTCGGCGTACGCCTTGGTGGTCACCTCACCGGCGATGTGCACCTGACCGGTGGTGATCATGGTTTCCACGGCCACGCGGCTGTGGGGGTCCTCGGCCAGCAGCGCGTCGAGGATGCCATCGCTGATCTGGTCAGCGATCTTGTCCGGGTGGCCTTCCGTGACCGATTCGGACGTGAAGAGACGGCGTGTCACGGCACTCCTAAGCGTATGAAGTCGTTCCGCGGAAGTTTAATCACCACAGCGGTCCGTGTCGGGTTCGGTTGTGCTCTGTTCCACCCGTCAGGAGCCGGCGGGCAGCCGCGCGACGACGAGATCCCAGACGGCGTCGGCCACAGCTTCCTTGGCCTGCTCGGGCAGCCGGCTGACCGAGCCGTCCGCGCCGATGACCGTCACCGTGTTGGTGTCGGCGCCGAAGACCAGGTCCAGACCGACCTCGTTGACCACGATCAGGTCGGCCCGCTTGCGGGCGAGTTTCGCCCTACCGTTGGCCTCGGCATCGCCGGTCTCGGCGGCGAACACCACCAGCACCTGCCCTGGCCGTTTGCGCTGGCCGAGCTCCGCCGCGATGTCCGGGTTCGTGACGAGCTCGATGGTGGGTGCGACACCGTCGTCCGACTTCTTGATTTTGCCAGTCGCGTACGTCGCGGGCCGGAAATCGGCCGGCGCCGCCGCCATCACCACCGCGTCGGCCTCGTCGGCGGCCTTGACTGTCGCCTCCCGCAACTCGGCGGTGGTGCCCACCCGGATCAGGTCGACCCCGGCCGGGTCGGCGAGGCCGACGTTGGCCGAGATCACGGTGACCCGGGCACCCCGGGCGACAGCCGCGCGGGCGAACGCGTACCCCTGCTTGCCCGACGAGCGGTTGCCCAGGAAACGCACCGGGTCGAGAGGCTCACGGGTGCCACCGGCGGTGACCACCACCCGGCGACCGGCCAGGTCGGCGGGGGCGGAGGCGCCACGGACCAGCAGCCGACCGGCGACGGCGAAGATCTCCGCCGGGTCGGGCAGGCGGCCCTTGCCGGTGTCGGCGCCGGTGAGCCGGCCGACGGCGGGCTCGATGACCCGGACCCCGCGGGAGCGCAACGTGGCCACGTTGGCCACTGTGGCGGGGTGCTCCCACATCTCGGTGTGCATGGCCGGGGCCAGCAGGACCGGGCAGCGGGCGGTCAGCAGGGTGTTGGTCAGCAGGTCGTCGGCGAGGCCGTGGGCGGCCTTGGCGAGCAGGTCGGTGGTGGTCGGCGCGACCACCACCAGGTCGGCCTGCTTACCGAGCCGGACGTGGGGCACCTCGTGGACGTCGGTCCAGACGTCGTCGGCGACCGGTTGACCGGAGAGCGCGGCCCAGGTCGGCGCTCCAACGAAGCGGAGCGCCGACGCGGTTGGCACCACCCGAACCCGGTGACCCGATTCGGTGAAGAGTCGCAGCAGCTCGCACGCCTTGTAGGCGGCGATGCCGCCACCGACCCCGAGGACGATCGAGGCGGACATCGGCCAGCGGGGGCTTACGGCTGGTCGGTCGGCTCGGCGGTGAGCAGGCCCGAGTTGATCTCGCGCATGGCGATGGAGAGGGGCTTCTCCTGCGGGGTGGTCTCGACGAGCGGGCCGACGTACTCCAGCAGACCCTCACCGAGCTGGCTGTAGTAGGCGTTGACCTGGCGCGCGCGCTTGGCGGCGAAGATGACCAGCGCGTACTTCGACGTCGTCTTCTCGAGGAGCTCGTCGATCGGCGGGTTGGTGATGCCTTCGGGGTTGGCGATGGATCCCACGAATTAACCTCTGCGTCTTTCGAGCCGCGCGGACGCGGTGCTGAGTCTCAACGGCGGCCGACCCGTCAGCCACGCACGCGTGACCAGGCCGGATCCGGATAAGAAGAACCGAGTAAGCCTACCAGCTCCGCAACCACCCGTTCGGTGTGGTCGTGGGTCAGCGCGTACGCGACGGTGGCGGCCACCGTGGCGTCGGGCGCGTACCCGGGTGGGCTCAGCAGCACCAGCCGGGCATCGGGCAGGCGCGCCCGGACCAGTGGGACGCCGCGCAGGTCGAGCGGGAGCAGCACCGGCTGCCCGGCGTCGAGCCGGGCGCGCAGCGGTGGGTACGGGGTGCCCCGGCGGTGCGAACCGATCCGGGACCACTCCAGCAGCTCGCCGTCGACGATCCGTCGATCGAACTCGGCGGGGGCGAGGAAGACGCGGTCCACCCCGTCGATCTCCGACTCCCGGCGCGGCCTGGTGGTTGCCGCGACCGGGATCCACACGGACGGAGAACGCGCCCGGACGAGCTCGACGACACTCTCCCTGCCGGAACCCGAAGGTCCAGCCAGGACAGTGAGCCGAGCCGCCGGGCGCGCCTCGTCATCCGTGCTCACTGCTTGTTTCTACACGCTGCCAGGTTCAGTTGGCGGCGAACTCTCCAAGCAGTGCCTTGCGCTGCTGCTCGCCGAGGCCACGCAGGCGACGGCTGTCGGCGATCTTGAGCTTCTCCATGATCTGGGTAGCCCGGATCTTGCCGATGCCCGGCATGGCCTGCAGGACGGCCGACACCTTGAGCTTGCCAACGACGTCGTCGCTCTCGGCCCGCTCGAGGACAGCACCGAGGGTGGTCTTGCCCTGCTTGAGCTGCTCCTTCAGCTGAGCACGGGCCTTGCGGATCTCCGCGGCCTTCTCGAGCGCGGCAGCGCGTTGTTCGGGGGTCAGTGACGGGAGCGGCACCAGTTCTCCTCAGGTCCCTATCGCGGCGGGCGGGGCGCACCGCCGCATCTGTGAAACGTGGTGTCGCTGTGAACCAAGGGGTCCATGGTTCCCAGCGCGGGGAAAACTAGCGGCCAACGGAGCTTTCGGCAACGTGGGGGCCGCATGATCACCGTAGAGTGACCGACCCGTCAGTCAGTCACCGGGCAGGCAGAACGGCCCGGCAGTCGACCAGAACGCGGTCCGCGGCGGCCCGCAACGCGGCCACATCAGGGCCTGCCGAGAGCACTTCCCGGGAGTACGACGGGAGCACCGAGGCGAGGCTCGAACCGAAGACGGTACGCAGATCGGCTGCACCGGCACCCTGCGCGCCGAGCCCCGGAGCGAGCAGTGGGCCGCCCACGCCGGAGAGGTCATGACCGGTGTCACCGATGGTCGCGCCGACCACCAGACCGAAGCTCCCGAGTGGGGACGCACCCCTGTTGAGCTGGGAAATCTCGTCGATCACGGTTTGCGCCACGGTGCGGCCGTCGGCCGTGACGGCCCGCTGCACGGCGGCGCCCTCGGGGTTGGAGGTGAGGGCCAGCACGAACACGCCGCCGCCGTGCTCGGCAGCCAGTTCGAACATCGGTGCCAGCGAGCCGACCCCGAGGTAGGGGCTCGCGGTGACCGCGTCGACATACACGGGGCTGGATGGATCAAGGTACGCGGCGGCGTACGCGCTCACCGTCGAGCCGATGTCGCCGCGCTTGACGTCGAGCAGAACGAGCGAGCCAGCATCTCGTAACTGTCGGATAGTTGACTCAAGAATCGCCACACCTCGGGACCCGAACCGCTCGAAAAAGGCCGACTGAGGCTTGACTACCGCAACCCGGTCACCGATGGCTTCCACCACGGTTCGGCTGAACCGGTCGAGCCCCTCGACGTCGTCCGGGAGGCCCCACTGAGCCAGCAGACCCGGATGCGGGTCGATGCCCACACAGAGTGGGCCCCGCTCGGTGATCGCCCGGTGCAGCCGGGTACCGAAGCTCTCCATCGGAGTGTTCCCCTCTTCTCGTCCGGGCGGCTGACCCGCCCGGGTAACCCGTCGACCCGGTGGCCGGGCCGACTCAGCCAGCCGCCACCGCCGCCGCCACCCCGGTCGCGATCCGGGCCACGTCGGCATCGTCGGTGACGTACGGCGGCATCGTGTAGATCAGGTCGCGGAACGGGCGCAGCCACACCCCCTGGGCGACCGCGGCAGCCGTCGCCGCACCGAGGTCGACCTCGTGATCGAGCTGGACCACGCCGATCGCGCCGAGGACCCGTACGTCGGCCACGCCGGGCATGCCGCGCAGAGGCTCCAGACCGGTGCGCAGGCCGGCGCCGACCCTGGCGACCTGCTCGGCCCAGTCTCCGGCCCGCAGCAGCCCGATGGAGGCGTTCGCCACCGCGCAGGCCAACGGGTTGCCCATGAAGGTGGGCCCGTGCGCCAGCACACCGGTCGCCGAGATGCCCCGGGCGACCTCCGGGGTGCACAGGGTGGCCGCGAGCGTGAGGTAGCCGCCGGTCAGCGCCTTGCCCACACAGAGCACGTCCGGCGTGACCCCGGCGTGCCCGGCGGCGAACATCTCGCCGGTACGGCCGAACCCGGTGGCGATCTCGTCGAAGATCAGCAGAATTCCGTGCGCGCGGGTCACCTCGCGCAGTACCCGCAGGTAACCCGGGTGGTGGAAGCGCATCCCGCCGGCGCCCTGGACGACGGGCTCGACGATCACGGCGGCCAAATCGTCGGCATGCCGCTCGACCGTCTCCACCAGCGCCGCCACGTACCCGTCGTCGGGCGGATCGGTGAAACCGCCCGGCGGCACCGGGGCGAACACCTGCCGGGGCAGCACGTCGCCCCACAGGTGGTGCATCCCGCCCTCCGGGTCGCAGACGCTCATCGGATGGAAGGTGTCGCCGTGGTAGCCACCCCGCCAGGTCGCCAGCCGGCGCCGCTGGGGCCGCCCGACGGCCCGCTGGTACTGCAGGCACATCTTCACCGCCACCTCGACGCTGACCGAGCCGGAGTCGGCCAGGAACACGTGCTCCAGGCCGTCCGGGGTCAGCTCGACCAGGGTTCGGGCCAGCCGCACCGCCGGCTCGTGGGTGAGCCCGCCGAACATCACGTGGCTCATCCGGCCGAGCTGGTCGGTCACCGCCGCGTCGAGCACCGGGTGCCGGTACCCGTGGATCGCCGCCCACCAGGACGACATCCCGTCCACCAGCTCCCGCCCGTCGGCCAGGGTGAGCCGTACCCCCTCGGTGCCGCGCACCACGTACGGCGGGTTGGCCGGCGGCAGCGCGGCGTACGGGTGCCAGACGTGCGCCCGGTCAGCGGCCAGGATCTCCTCGGGTGTCACGCGTACTCCTCTGCGCCTCAAACGGTCCGGACGGCGGACGTCCCGCGGTCGGGTCGGACCTCTCCGCCGCCGTCTCCGCCGCCGTCGCTCCCATGTCCGCCGCCTTTGCTCTGCACCCGCGGATGCGCCACCCGGCGGCCGGGTGGCACGTCCGCCACCCGGCGGCCGGGTGTCGCGCTCCGGGTGGTGCACCCTGGGGTGCAGAGCAAAGGGGCAACAGCGGGCGTGTGCTCCTCGACGCGGAGCGGGCCCGGCACCCCGAAGCGCCGGGCCGGCACCGCACCGGGGGCGGTCACCGGCCGGCGACCGCTTCCGGTGCCGCCGTTGCGGCCGCCGTGCGGGCGGCGGCGCGGACCAGGGCCGGTCCGCGGTAGATGAAACCGGTGTAGAGCTGCACCAGGTCGGCGCCCGCGTCGAACATCCGCGCCGCGTCGTCCGGGTCCAGCACACCCCCGACGCCGACGATCGGCAGCCGACCGCCAGTCTCGGAGTGGACGAAGGCGACCACGTCGCGGGCCCGCCCGGTGAGCGGCCGACCGGAGAGGCCGCCGGCCTGCCCGCCACGCTCGACGTCGACGTCGGCCAGCCCGTCCCGGGACAGCGTGGTGTTGGTGGCGATCACCCCGGCGGCGCCCCGGGCCACGCAGACCTCCAACAGCTCGGCGATCGCCGCCTCGGTCAGGTCTGGGGCGATCTTGACCAGCACCGGCTTCTCCCCCACCAACGCGCCGAGCAGCGCGTCCAGGTGGGCACGGTCCTGCAACGACCGCAGACCTGGGGTGTTCGGTGAGGACACGTTCACCGCGAAGTAGTCACCGTGCCCGCGCAGCGCCCGGTACGAGGCGAGGTAGTCCTCGACCGCCTCGTCCAGCGCTGTCACCTTGGACTTGCCCAGCGAGATGCCCAGCGGCACCCCGAGCGGGCGCGGCAGCGCCGCCAACCGGGCGGCCAGCGCGGCGGCCCCGGCGTTGTTGAAGCCCATCCGGTTGACCACCGCCTCGCTGGCCGGCAGCCGGAACAGCCGCGGCCGGGGGTTGCCCGGTTGGGCGTGCGCGGTGACCGTGCCGACCTCCACGAAGCCGAAGCCGAGCGCCGGCCAGGCCGGAAGCGCCGCGCCGTCCTTGTCCATCCCGGCGGCCAACCCGACCGGGTTGGGGAACCGCACCCCGAACACGGTGCGCGGCGCGTCGACCGCGTAGCGGGCCCGCAACGCGGCGAGCGCGGCCGGCCGCCGCGACAGGGCCGCCAACCGCCGCAGCGTCCACTCGTGCGCCGCCTCGGCGTCCCCGCCGCCGATCCGGAACAACCCAGGGCGTACGACCTGCTCGAACAGTGTCACTGGGCCGCCCGCAGGGTGGCGTGCAGGTCCTGCAGGGGGCGGACCTGCATGTCGCCGCGGATCCGCGCCTCGATGCCCATCACCGCCGCGGCGGCGCCGGGAACCGTGGTGATGCACGGGATGTCCGCCGTGACGGCCGCGCTGCGGATCTCGTACCCGTCGGAGCGGGCGCTGGCGCCCGAGCCCTGCGGCGTGTTGATCACCAGCGCCACGTGGCCGCCGCCGATCAGCGACACCGCGTCGTCGCCCGCACCGGCCTGGTAGTGCTTACGGATCTGCTCACAGGCGATGCCGTGCCGGCGCAGCACCTCGGCCGTGCCGGCGGTGGCGACGATCTCGAAGCCCAGATCGGCCAGCCGCTTGATCGGAAAGATCATGCCGCGCTTGTCCCGGTTGGCCACCGAGACGAAGATCTTCCCAGCGGTCGGCAGGGACCCGTACGCGGCCGACTGGCTCTTGGCGAAGGCGTGCCCGAAGTTGGTGTCGATGCCCATCACCTCGCCGGTCGACTTCATCTCCGGCCCGAGCAGCGAGTCGATCCCCTTGCCCGCGCGGGTCCGGAAACGCTTGAACGGCAGCACCGCCTCCTTGACCGCCACCGGCGCGTCGGCCGGCATCGTGCCCCCGTCCCCCGTCGCCGGCAGCAGGCCCTCGGCGCGCAGGTCGCCGATGCTCGCACCGAGCGCGATCCGGGCCGCCGCCTTGGCCAGCGGCACCGCCGTCGCCTTGGAGACGAACGGGACGGTCCGCGACGCGCGCGGGTTGGCCTCCAGCACGTACAGCACGTCGTCCTTGAGGGCGTACTGCACGTTGAGCAGGCCACGGACCCCGACGCCACGCGCGATGGCCTCGGTGTAGCGGCGGACCTCGGCCAGGTGCGAGCCCGCGAGGGTGATCGGCGGGAGCGCGCAGGACGAGTCGCCGGAGTGGATGCCCGCCTCCTCGATGTGCTCCATCACGCCGCCGATGTAGACCTCGCCGTCGGCGTCGCACAGCGCGTCCACGTCGATCTCGATGGCGTCGTCGAGGAACCTGTCCACCAGCACCGGGTGGTCCGGGGAGATGTCGGTGGCCCGGCCGATGTAGTCGCGCAGCGTCGGGTCGTCGTAGACGATCTCCATGCCCCGCCCGCCCAGCACGTACGACGGCCGGACCAGCACCGGGTAGCCGATCTCGTCGGCGATCGTCTTGGCCTCGTCGTACGAGGTGGCCATGCCGTGCGCCGGCGCGCGCAGGCCGGCTCGGGCCAGCACCGCGCCGAACGCGCCGCGCTCCTCGGCCAGGTGGATCGACTCCGGGGAGGTGCCGACAATCGGCACACCGGCGTTCTTGAGCCGCTGCGCCAGCCCCAGCGGGGTCTGCCCGCCGAGCTGGACGACCACCCCGACCACGCCCGGCCCGCCGGCCGCCCGGCCGGTGGAGTCCTCGGCGTGCCAGACCTCCAGGACGTCCTCGAAGGTCAACGGCTCGAAGTAGAGCCGGTCGGCGGTGTCGTAGTCGGTGGAGACCGTCTCCGGGTTGCAGTTGACCATGACCGTCTCGTAACCGGCCGACCGCAGAGCCTGGACGGCGTGAACGCAGGAGTAGTCGAACTCGATGCCCTGACCGATCCGGTTCGGGCCGGAGCCCAGGATCAGCACCTTCGGCCGGTCCGACGGCACGACCTCGGTCTCCAGGTCGTACGTCGAGTAGTGGTACGGCGTGGTCGCCTCGAACTCGGCCGCGCAGGTGTCCACGGTCTTGTAGACCGGGCGCACGTCCAGGCGGTGGCGCAGGGTCCGCACGCCGTCCTCGGCGGCCAGCTCCGGGCGCAGCGCGGCGAGCTGCCGGTCGGACAGGCCGGCCCGCTTGGCACGACGCAGCAGGTCGGCGTCGAGCACCGGCGCGTCGACGATCTCGGCGCGCAGCTCGATCAGCGCGGCGATCTGGTCCAGGAACCATGGGTCGATCCCGCCGGACGCCTCGGCCACCTCGGCGATCGACGCCCCGAGCCGCAGCGCCCGCTCCACCGTGTAGAGCCGGCCGTCGTGCGGGATCCGCAGCGCCGCGAGGGTGTCGGCCAGGGTGACGCCGGCAGGGTCCGGCACACTCCAGAAACCGGCCGACTTGGTTTCCATCGAGCGCATCGCCTTGTTCAGCGCCTCGGTGAAGTTGCGTCCGAGGCTCATCGCCTCGCCCACCGACTTCATCGTGGTGGTCAACTCCGGGTCCGCGCCGGGGAACTTCTCGAACGCGAACCGGGGGATCTTCACCACCACGTAGTCCAGGGTCGGCTCGAACGCCGCCGGGGTCTTCAGGGTGATGTCGTTGGGGATCTCGTCGAGGGTGTAGCCGATGGCCAGCTTCGCGGCGATCTTCGCGATCGGGAAACCGGTCGCCTTGGAGGCCAGCGCCGAGGACCGCGACACCCGGGGGTTCATCTCGATGACGACGATCCGGCCGTCGACCGGGTTGACCGCGAACTGGATGTTGCAGCCGCCGGTGTCCACCCCGACCTCGCGCAGCACGGCGATGCCCAGGTCACGAAGGTGCTGGTACTCCCGGTCGGTGAGCGTCATGGCCGGGGCCACTGTGACGCTGTCGCCGGTGTGCACGCCCATCGGGTCGATGTTCTCGATCGAGCAGACCACCACCACGTTGTCGTGCCGGTCGCGCATCAGTTCGAGCTCGTACTCCTTCCAGCCGAGCACGCTCTCCTCGATGAGCACCTCGTGCACCGGGCTGGCGGACAGGCCGTCGCCGGCGATGCGCGCCAGGTCCTCCGGGGTGTGCGCCATGCCGGAACCCAGGCCGCCCATGGTGAACGACGGCCGGATCACCACCGGCAGGCCCAGCTCGGCGACGGTCGCCTCGACCTCGTCCATCGAGTGGCAGACCCGCGAGCGGGGCACCAGGGCGGTCGGGTCGTCGACGCCCAGCCGGACGCCGGCCTTCGCGACGATCTCCTTGAACAGCTGCCGGTCCTCGCCCCGGTTGATGGCGTCGATGTTCGCGCCGATCAGTTCCACGCCGTACTTCTCCAGGACGCCGGCCTCGTGCAGGGCGACGGCCGTGTTCAGCGCGGTCTGCCCGCCGAGGGTCGCGAGGATCGCGTCCGGGCGCTCCTTGGCGATGACCAGCTCGACGAACTCCGGGGTGATCGGCTCGACGTACGTGGCGTCGGCGAACTCCGGGTCCGTCATGATCGTCGCCGGGTTGGAGTTGACCAGGCTGACCCGGATCCCCTCGCTGCGCAGCACCCGGCACGCCTGGGTGCCGGAGTAGTCGAACTCGCAGGCCTGCCCGATGACGATCGGCCCGGAGCCGATCACGAGGATGTGTTGGAGATCGGTCCGCTTAGGCATTGCTGCGCCCCTTGCTGTGGTTCCGACCTTCGATCAAGTCGGCGAAACGGTCGAAGAGGTAGTCGGCGTCGTGCGGGCCGGCCGCCGCCTCCGGGTGGTACTGCACCGTGAACGCGGGCACGTCGATCGCCCGCAGCCCCTCGACCACGTTGTCATTGAGGCAGACATGGGACACCTGAACGCCGCCGAAGTCGGTGTCGATCACCTGGTCGGGAACGACGGCGCCGACGCCGACGCCGGGCACCTGGACGGCGAAGCCGTGGTTGTGGCTGGTCACCTCGACCTTGCCGGTGACCCGGTCGAGCACCGGCTGGTTGATCCCCCGGTGGCCGTAGCCCAGCTTGTAGGTGCCGAAGCCGAGCGCCCGACCGAGGATCTGGCTACCGAAGCAGATGCCGAACAACGGCACCTCCCGCCGCAGCGCCTCCCGGGCCAGCGCCACCGGGGCGTCGGCGGTCGCCGGGTCGCCCGGACCGGGCGACAGGAATATCGCGTCGGCGCCGGTGGCGAGCATCTGGTCGATGCTCGACGACGCCGGCAGCACGTGGGTCGTCACCCCCCGGGTGGCCAGCCGACGCGGCACGTTGCGCTTGATGCCCAGGTCCAGCGCGGCCACCGTGAACCGGTGCTCGCCCAGGGCCTCGACGACGTACGGCTCGGCGGTGCTCACCTCGGCGGACAGGTCCGCGCCGACCATCTGCGGCGCCTGACGCACCCGGGTCAGCAGGCTCTGCGGGTCGTTGTCGATGCTGGAGATGCCCACCCGCATGGCGCCCCGCTCGCGCAGGTGCCGGGTCAGCGCCCGGGTGTCCACCCCACTGATGCCCACCACACCCTCGGTGGCGAGACGGTCCTCGAGACCACCGGTGGCCCGCCAGTTCGAGCCGATCCGGGCCGGGTCGCGCACGACGTAGCCGGCCACCCAGATCCGACCGGACTCGTCGTCCTCGCCGTTGACGCCGGTGTTGCCGATGTGCGGCGCGGTCTGCACCACCACCTGACGGTGGTACGACGGGTCGGTGAGGGTCTCCTGGTAACCGGTCATGCCGGTGTTGAAGACCGCCTCGCCGAAGGTCTCTCCGACGCTGCCGTACGCCTCGCCGGGGAACGTACGCCCGTCCTCCAGCACCAGAATCGCGGGTCTGCGCTTGACCATTACTTGACAGCCTTTCCGTCCAGGACCGTCGGCTCGCCACGCAGGAAGGTCGCCACGATGCGACCTGGCAGCGTCATGCGGGCGTACGGGGTGTTGCGACTGCGACTGGCCAGCTCCGCCGGATCGATGGTGCGGTGGGCGGCCGGGTCGATCAGGGTCAGATTGGCCGGCACACCCGGCGCGGGGTCGACGCCGTGCCCGGTGAGGCCGGCGATCCGTGCGGGGGTGCGCGACATCCGCTCGGCGATCAGGTCCCACTCGGGGCCGAGCACGTCCAGCGCGATGGAGAGGGCCGTCTCCAGACCGAGCATCCCCGGTCGGGCGTACGCCCACTCGCACTCCTTGTCCTCCACCGCATGCGGCGCGTGGTCGGTGGCGATCACGTCGATCACCCCGTCGGCGAGGGCGGCGCGCAGCGCGGCGATGTCCGCAGCGGTGCGCAGCGGCGGGTTCACCTTGTAGACCGGGTCGTAGCTTTCCGCCCGTTCGTCGGTGAGCAGCAGGTGGTGCGGGGTCACCTCGGCGGTCACGCGTACCCCGCGGGCCTTCGCCTGGCGCAGCACCTCGACGCTGCCGGCGGTGGAGACGTGGCAGACGTGCAGTCGGCTGCCCACGTGCTCGGCGAGCAGCACGTCCCGGGCGATGATCGCCTCCTCGGCGACCGCCGGCCAGCCGATCAGGCCGAGCCGGGTGGAGACCTCACCCTCGTGCATCTGGGCGCCCTCGGTGAGCCGGGGCTCCTCGGCGTGCTGGGCGATGATCCCGTCGAACGCCTTGACGTACTCCAGTGCGCGGCGCATCAACTTCGGGTCGGCGACGCAGTGCCCGTCGTCGGAGAAGATCCGCACCCGGGCCGCCGAGTCGGCCATCGCGCCCAGCTCGGCCAGTCGCTCGCCGGCCAGCCCGACGGTGACCGCGCCGATCGGCTGCACGTCGACCAGACCGGCCTCGCGGCCGAGCCGCCAGACCTGCTCGACCACGCCGGCGGTGTCCGCCACCGGGGAGGTGTTGGCCATCGCGCAGACCGCCGTGTAGCCGCCCAGCGCCGCCGCCCGGGAACCGGACTCGACGGTCTCGGCGTCCTCCCGGCCGGGCTCGCGCAGGTGGGTGTGCAGGTCGACGAGGCCGGGCAGGGCGACCAGGCCGCTGCCGTCGACGACTGTGGCGTCCGGCGCGGTCAGGCCGGGGCCGACAGCGGCGATCACGCCGTCGCGGATCAGCAGGTCGGTCGGCGCGGCGCCGACGACACTCACGCTGGTGATCAGGTACGCGGTCACCGGTTGTTCCCTCCGAGCAGCAGGTAAAGGACAGCCATCCGCACGGAGACCCCGTTGGTGACCTGTTCGACGATGGTGGAGCGGGGTGAGTCGGCGACCTCGGGGGTGATCTCCATCCCCCGGTTCATCGGGCCGGGGTGCATGACGATCGCGTGCTCGGGCAGCCGGCGCATCCGGGGCCCGTCCAGACCGTAGCGGCGGGCGTACTCGCGCGCGGAGGGGAAGTAGGAGTCGTTCATCCGCTCCCGCTGCACGCGCAGCATCATCACCACGTCCACGTTCGGCAGGACGGAGTCGAGGTCGTAGGAGACGTCGGTGCCGGGCGCGAGGGCGCCCGCGATGTCGACCGGGATGAGGGTCGGCGGGCCGACCAGGGTGACCTTGGCGCCGAGGGTGGAGAGCAGCAGCACGTTGGAGCGGGCCACCCGGGAGTGCAGCACGTCCCCGACCACCGCGACCGACAGGCCGGCGAGCCGGCCCAACCGGGCCCGCATGGTGTACGCGTCCAGCAGCGCCTGGGTGGGGTGCTCGTGGGTGCCGTCGCCGGCGTTGACGACCGACCCGTCCACCCAGTTGGCCAGGCGGTGTGGCGCGCCGGAGGCGGGGTGTCGGACGACGACGGCGTCCGCGCCCATGGCCTGCAGGGTCAACGCGGTGTCCTTCAGGCTCTCACCCTTGGTGACGCTGGACCCCTTCGCGGAAAAGTTGATCACGTCGGCGCTGAGCCGCTTCGCCGCCGCCTCAAAGGAGATCCGGGTACGCGTGGAGTCCTCGTAGAAGAGGTTCACCACGGTCCGTCCGCGCAGCGCGGGAAGCTTCTTGATCTCCCGGCCGGCGACGGTGGCCATCTCGGCGGCGGTGTCCAGGATCTCGGTGGCGGTGTCGGCGTCCAGGTCCCCGCCGGAGAGCAGGTGCTTGATCATGAGGCAGTTCCCCCGTACAGCTTGACCTCGTCCGTCCCGTCGATCTCGGCGAGCGTCACCTTGACGCTCTCGGCGAGCGAGGTCGGGATGTTCTTGCCGACGTAGTCGGCGCGGATCGGCAACTCCCGGTGGCCCCGGTCGACCAGGACGGCAAGCTGGACCGAGGCGGGGCGGCCCACGTCGTTGAGCGCGTCGAGCGCGGCCCGGACGGTACGGCCGGAGAAGAGCACGTCGTCGACCAGGATGACCCGTTTGCCGTCGATCCCGCTGGGGGGCAGCTCGGTCGGACCCACCGCGCGGGTGGCGTGCCGACGGAGGTCGTCGCGGTACAGGGTGATGTCGAGCACACCGACTCCGACGGCGACGTCCTCGAAGGTGCTGATCCGGTCGGCGAGCCGCCGAGCGAGGGGGGTGCCCCGGGTGGGAATCCCCAGCAGCACCGTGTTGGCGGCGCCCTGGGTCTTCTCCAGGATCTGGTGGGCGATGCGGTCGACCACGCGTTGCACGTCGGCGCTGGCGAGGATCACCTTCACCGAGGGTTGTTGCGGTGGTGACGAGCGGGCAGCCGATGGGTACGCCACGGCGGACCTCCTTCCCCGCCTCACGGGACGGGTCGTTAAAGGATGTCGGGCACCTCCGGCCGGACCGCTCAGCGGACCTGGACCGGGGCTTCCGCCACGTTACCAGTGGTCACCGGGGTGATGGCCGGCGGCCACTGACCACCGGGTCAGGTACCGGAAAAGGGGAAAACTCCCCGGACGCCCCGCAACGGTAGGGGCCCGACCACTTGACCACGTGTCGCATTCCCCGTACCGTCACGCTCCGTAGCGATCGACGGGAGAACCCCGAGCAGCACTGGGAGTGTCCGAATGCCCTCTGAATACGCCAAGTCTCTGGGCGCCCGCCTGCGCTCCATCCGCCAGCAGCAGGGTCTCTCCCTGCAGGGTGTGGAGGAGAAGTCGAACGGGCGGTGGAAGGCCGTGGTGGTCGGCTCTTACGAGCGTGGCGACCGGGCCGTGACGGTGTCCCGTCTGGCCGAGTTGGCCGAGTTCTACCGCGTACCCGTCTCGGAGTTGCTGCCTGACGGCAGTGGCGTCCGTCACGAGCCCACCAGCAAGATTGTCCTGGACCTGGAGCGGCTCTACGACGAGGCCTCCGAGGACCTGGCCTACGTCGCCCGCTACGCCCGCGCCATTCAGCAGCAGCGCGGCGACTACAACGGCCGGGTGCTCTCCATCCGCGCCGACGACCTGCGGGCGCTCGCGATCGTCTACGACGCCTCACCGTCGGGGCTGATCGAGCGGCTCACCGAGCACGGCGTGCTGGTGGCCGACCCCCGGGCGTTCTTCGCCTCCTGATCTGCCGCTCCACCTGATCTGCCGCTTCACCGAAAGGGCCCGTGCCGGCTGGCACGGGCCCTTTCGATGAACGGTGTCCGGTGCGGACGCTCAGCGGGTGGCGTACTCGGCGATCCGGCCGAGCACGCCGTTGAGGAAGCGCGGCGAATCGTCCGTCGACATCTGCCGAGCCAGCTCGACAGCCTCGCTGATCGCCACCGCGTCGTCGATCTCGTCGACGTAGAGCAACTCGTAGACGGCGATCCGGGCCAGATTACGGTCGACGACCGGCATCCGCTCCAGCGTCCAACCCTCGGCGTAGCTGGCGATCAGCTCGTCGATCCGGTTGAGGTGCTCGGCAACCCCCTCGACCAGACCCACCGCGTAGCCGAGGTGCTCCGGCCGGGGCTGCTCGATCCGCTGAACGTAGCCGGCGAGCACCTCCACCGGGGGCTTGTCCCGGAGGTCGGCCTCGTAGAGGACATCCAGCGCCCGCTTGCGCGCCTTGCGGCGCGCCGGCATCTGCTGCTTGGAACCCTCAGCCATCAGGCGCGGCCGAGGTAACGGCCGTCGCGGGTGTCGACCTTGATCTTCTCGCCGGTGGTGATGAACAGCGGAACCGGCACGGTGGCGCCGGTCTCCACGGTCGCCGGCTTGGTGCCGCCGGTCGAACGGTCGCCCTGCAGGCCGGGCTCGGTGTAGGTGACCTCCAGCACGACGCTGGTGGGCAGCTCGATGTAGAGCGGCACACCCTCGTGCTGGGCGACGGTCGCCTCCGCCTCGGGCAGCAGGTAGTTGGCTGCCTCACCGACGGTGCCACCGGGCACGGTGATCTGGTCGAAGGTCTCCAGATCCATGAAGACGAAGTCCTCACCGTCGGCGTACAGGTACTGCATCGTGCGCTTGTCAACGGTCGCGGTTTCGACCTTGGTGCCCGCGTTGAAGGTCTTGTCGACCACCTTCCCGGACAGCACGTTCTTCAGCGTGGTGCGCACGAAGGCACCACCCTTACCGGGCTTGACGTGCTGGAACTCGACGACGGCCCAGAGCTCGCCGTCAAGGTTGAGTACCAGGCCGTTTTTGAGGTCGTTGGTGGAGGCCATTTCCTGCCTTGATCATCAATTGGCGGACAGACCTGGCAAGTCTACAAGCTGCGTCGAATCGGACGGCCCCCCGTTCCGAGCGCTCAGTCGGTGGGCCCTCAGCGGGTGGCCAGATGGTGCAGAGCGAGACGATAGCCGTCGATACCGAGACCGCAGATCACCCCGGTCGCCACCGCCGAGACCACCGAGTGGTGGCGGAACTCCTCACGGGTGTGGATGTTGGAGATGTGCACCTCCACCAGCGGCCCGCGCAGCATGGCGCAGGCGTCCCGCACCGCGTACGAGTAGTGCGACCAGGCGGCCGGGTTGAGCACCACCGCAGCGCCCTCGTCGGCCGCCGCGTGCAGCCAGCCGAGCAGCTCGTGCTCCGCGTCGGTCTGCCGGACCGTCACCGCCAGCCCCAGCTCCCGACCCGTGCTCTCGCAGAGCGCCACCAGGTCCGCGTAGCTGGTCGCGCCGTACACGTCGGGCTCGCGGGTGCCCAGCCGGCCCAGGTTCGGCCCGTTCAGAACGTAGACCTTCACGGGGTTGCCACCTCCCGGTAGGCAGCCTCCAGCAACGCGTCGTCGGGGCCCTCCAACATCGCCGGGCGGGCCAGCCCGTCGAGCACCACGAAGCGCAGCCGACTGCCCCGGGCCTTCTTGTCCACCCGCATCGTGGGTAGCAGCTTCGGCCAGGCATCGGCCGGGTAGCTCACCGGCAGGCCCAGCGCGCTCAGCGTGACCCGGTGCCGGTCGGCGGTCGGCGCGTCCAACCGCCCGGCGAGCCGCGCCAGCGTCGCCGCGTACACCAGACCGACAGCGACGGCGTGGCCGTGCCGCCAGCGGTAACCCTCGTTCTGCTCGATGGCATGGGCCAGGGTGTGACCGTAGTTGAGCACCTCCCGCAGGCCCGACTCGCGCAGGTCGCCGGCGACCACGTCGGCCTTGACCCGGATGGCCCGCTCGATCAGCTCCCGGCTCACCGGCCCACGGGGGTCGGTGGCGGCCTCCGGGTCGTTCTCGATGAGATCCAGGATCGTCGGGTCGGCGATGAATCCGCACTTGACGACCTCGGCCAACCCGGCGGCCAGGTCGACCGCGGGCAGGCTGTCCAGAGTGGCCAGGTCCGCCAGCACCCCGACCGGCGGGTGGAACGCGCCCACCAGATTCTTGCCGGCGGCCGTGTTGATGCCCGTCTTGCCGCCCACCGCGGCATCCACCATGCCCAGCAGCGAGGTCGCCACCGGCACCCAGCGCACACCCCGCAACCAGCAGGCCGCGACGAAGCCGGCCAGGTCGGTCACCGCGCCGCCGCCCACCCCGACGACCGCGTCGGTACGGGTGAAGCCCGCCGCTCCGAGCCGGTCCCAGCAGGCGGCGGCCACCTCGATGTGCTTCCCCGACTCGGCGTCGGGCACCTCGATCGGCAGTGGCTCGACGCCGGCGGCGCGCAGCCGTTCGCCGAGCGCGTCCGCGAGGGCCTTGAGCGGAGGCGCGTGCAACACCGCCACCCGGGTCGCGCCGGGCAGCAGGCCAGGCAGCGCACCCAGCAGGTCACGTCCCACCAAGACGTCGTACGGCCGCTCGCCGCCGACCGGAATTCGGGTCACCTCGTCCATCGCCGGCAGCCTAGTCCAGCGGGCGGCGCGGGGAGGGCGGCTGTCCACCTGCTGGCCGAGCGGCCCAGTCCGCCAACCGGCGGGCGTGCTCGGCCACCGCGGCGCGTAGCGCGTCCGGATGCCGCACGGTGAACGGACAACCCAGCCCGGCGAGCAGCGCCGCCATCCCGGGCAGGCTTTCCGCTCGGGCCCGCAGCAACACCCCGTCGGTGGTGGCGGTTAACTCGGCCACGCTGGGCGGGATGCGGCGGCGGGCGGCGACCAGGTCGGTCTCCAGCACGACCTCCACCTCGTGCCGGTACGGCACGCCGGCCAGCGACCGGGTCACCCAGGCCACCGCCTCGAAGCCGTCGGGCACCGTGAACGTCGCCACGCCGGGCGTCACCGCGCCGATCCGGTCCAGTCGGAAGGTCCGGATCTCCCCGCGTCGGTGGTCGTGGCCGGTGACGTACCAACGGCCGGCGTGGAAGACGAGCCCGTACGGGTCGAGCTCGCGCTGCGAGCGCTCGCCCCGCCAGGAGCGGTAGTCCAGCGCCACCCGCTGCCGGTGCCGGGCGGCCGAGGCCAGCGCGAGCAGGGTGCCGGACGCCGGCCCGCGCTCCGCCTCCGGGCGGCGCAGGGTGAAGCCCAGGTGCTCCTGGACGGCGGCGAGCCGGTCGGCGAGCGCGGCTGGCAGCACCCGGCGGATCTTCGCCAGCGCGGTCGCGGTGGCGGGCTGCTCGGTGGCGAGCCCGACCCGTTCGGCGACGACGAGGCCGAGCAGCACGGCCACCGCCTCGTCGTCGGTGAGCATCAGCGGCGGCAGCTTGTAACCGGGGTGCAGCCGGTAGCCGCCGTGGCGGCCCCGGTCGGCGGTGACGGGAATGCCCAGCTCGACGAGCGTGGTCGCGTACCGGCGCACGGTCCGCTCGTCCACCCCGAGGTGGCCGGCGAGTTCTGCGGCCGTCGACCGGTGCCGGGTCTGCAGCAGTTCGAGCAGGGCCAGCACCCGCCCCGCGGGATGTGACACGGGCCGTTCCTCCAAACCGGGCGGATCCTGTCCGGAATAGATCGTACGGTCTGTCGGTAACCGAGAGAAGGAGCCACAGATGGCGACATTCGTGCTGGTGCCGGGATTCTGGCTGGGTGCCTGGGCGTGGCGGGACGTGACCGCCACGCTGCGGTCGCAGGGGCACGAGGTCTATCCGATGACGCTGACCGGGGTGGCCGAACGCGACCACCTCGCCGGGCCGGAGGTCGGCCTGGACACGCACACCACCGACATCGTCCGACTGATCGAGGTCGAGGACCTGCACGACGTACTGCTGGTCGGGCACTCCGGCGGTGGGATGCCGGTCGCCCAGGCGGTGGACCGCATCCCGGACCGGATCGCCCGGGTCGTCTACGTGGAGAGTGGGCCGCTGCCGGACGGCACGGCACAGTTCGACACGCTGCCGCCGGAGGAGCAGCAGCGGCTACGCGAAGCGATCGGCACCGGTCACCTGCTGCCGCCGCCGGCCTGGGACCCGGCCGCCGACGCGACGAACCTGGCCGGCCTGGACGAGCCGACGCTCGCGCTGCTGCGTACTCGGGCCACCCCGCAGCCGCTGCGGACCGCCACCGATCCGGTCCGACGCGCCGGCGGGCGCCCCGTTCCGACCGCGCTGGTCGCCAGCACCTTCCCGCTCAGCGTGGTGCGGCAGATGATCCAACAGGGGCATCCGTTCTTCACCGGCCTGGCCGACGGCCAGCTGCACGAGTTGCCCACCGGGCACTGGCCGATGCTCAGCGAGCCGAAGGCCCTGTCCGACGTCCTCGACCTGATAGCCCAAACCTGACCCTGCCCCCTGCCCCTCCCGCGCCGATCTTGCACTTCCTGTTGCCGAAATGCGGTGAATGCCCCGTAAGTCAGCGCAGCAAGTGCAAGATCGGCGCAAGGGACGGGGGCGCGGGGGCGGGGCGGGGGGCGCGGGGTCTGACGTCAGCGCGGGAGCAGGGCGGCTACGTCCGCGACGACCTGCGCCGGGGCCCGGCCGTCGGTGACCACCGTCTCGGTGGCGACCTCGGCGTAGAGCGGCCGGCGCTGGTCCAACAGGTGCTTGAGGGTGGCCCGTGGGTTGATCGCCAACAGCGGCCGGCCGGCGCCGAGCCCGACCCGCTTGACCGCGTCGGGCAACTCGACCGAGAGGTGCACCACCCGGTGACCGATCAGGGCCGCCCGGGTCTCCTCGGCCAGCACCGCGCCGCCGCCGAGGGCGAGCACCCCGGTGCCGCCGGCGAGCGCCGCGGCCACGGCGGCCCGTTCCAAGGTACGGAAGTGCGTCTCACCCTCGTCGATGAAGATCTCCGGGATCGGCTTCCCGGCCATCTGCTCGATGTCGATGTCGGTGTCGCGGAACTCCACGCCGAGGGTGGCGGCGAGCGCCCGGCCGACAGTGGTCTTGCCGCAGCCGGGGGCACCGACCAGCACGACGACCGGTGCCATCAGCGGATGACCAGCGCGTCGAGGTACCCGGCCAGGTTGCGGCGGATCTCGGCGATCGAGTCTCCACCGAACTTCTCCGTGGCCGCCTCGGCCAGCACCAACGCCACCATCGCCTCGGCGACCACCGCCGCTGCGGGCACCGCGCAGACGTCGGAACGCTGGTTGATCGCGGTGGCCGGCTCACCGGTGGTGACATCCACCGTGGCGAGGGCCCGGTTCAGCGAGGAGATCGGCTTCATCGCGGCGCGGACCCGCAGCGGCTCGCCGGTGGTGATGCCACCCTCCAGCCCGCCGGCCCGGTCGGTCACCCGGCGGACACCGGCGGCCGACGGGATGATCTCGTCGTGCGCCTCCGAGCCACGGGACCGGGCCTGCTGCCAGCCGTCGCCGATCTCCACACCCTTGATCGCCTGAATGGACATCAGCGCGGTGGCCAGCCGGGCGTCGAGCTTGCGGTCCCACTGCACGTGGCTGCCCAGCCCCGGTGGCACCCCGTACGCCAGCACCTCGACCACGCCGCCGAGGGTGTCGGCCGCCTTCTTCGCGGCATCGACCTCGGCGACCATCAGGGCGCTGGCCTCCGGGTCGAGGCAGCGCAGCGGGTCGGCGTCGATCCGCGCGGCGTCGGACGGCGTGGGACGCAGCCCAGGCTTCGCGGCCACCGGGCCCAGCTCGACGACGTGCGAGACGATCTCGATGCCGAGCGCCTGACGGATCAGCGCCTTGGCCACCGTGCCGACAGCCACCCGGGCGGCGGTCTCCCGTGCGCTGGCGCGCTCCAGGATCGGCCGGGCGTCGGTGTGGCCGTACTTCTGCATGCCGGCCAGGTCGGCGTGGCCCGGCCGGGGGCGGGTCAGCGGGGCGTTGCGGGCCTGCCGGGCCAGCTCGTCGGGGTCGACCGGGTCGGCGGCCATCACGGTCTGCCACTTCGGCCACTCGGAGTTGCCGACCCGGATCGCCACCGGGCTGCCCAGGGTCACGCCGTGCCGCAGGCCGCCGAGCAGCTCGACCTCGTCCCGCTCGAACGACATCCGGGCACCCCGCCCGTAGCCCAGCCGTCGACGGGCCAGTTCGTCGGCGATCTCGGTGGTGGTCACCTCGATGCCGGCCGGCACCCCCTCCAACATCGCGACGAGGGCGGGACCGTGCGATTCACCTGCAGTCAGCCAGCGCAACACAGCGGTCAGTCTGTCACGGCGGGCCACCGACGCGGCGCGCTCCCCGGGGCGTCCCGCCCAGCGGACGCCGCCGCCCGCTGAACAGGACATCCTGTGCTCTGCACCCGCCGCCGTGACAACCCGCGACGCAACCACCGGACGGCCTTTGCTCTGCACCCGCCAGTGCGACGCGACGCGCGACGCGCGACGGTGGCTCAGATCCCCCGACCGCGCTTGTGCAGGGTGCGCAGCACCGCGTCGGCCCGGACCACCCGACCTGCGACGGCGAGGGCCAGGTAGGCGCGCGGCTCGCGGGGGTTGCTCCGCAGGGTGCGCCGGGCCCAGCGCAGCGCGCCCCGGCGGTCGCCGGAGGCGGCCTGGGCGAACGCGATCTGCCCGGCGACACGGGCCTCGCCGGCCGGTTGAGTGGCGAACTCCGGGTAGCGCTGGAGCAACCACTGCAACGCCTCGGAGATGGTGTCCCACCGCTGCGCGAAGTACGAGCGCTTGTGCCAGCGGACCAGCACCGACGGCGTCCGCAGGTTGATCAGCGGCGCGCTGCGCGCGGCCCGCAGCAGGAACTCGTAGTCCTCCGCGTAGCTGCCCGGGATCTCCTCGTCGACCAGCCCGAACCCGTCGCGCAAGGCGGTGGCGCGGATCAGGAAGGTCGACGGGTGCAGCTCCGTCATCCGATCGCGGAGCAGGTCATCGAGGGTGATCCGGTCCTTGTCGAGCACCCGGTCGACGGTGTGCCCGTCGTAGGTGACCCGGATGCCGCAGCAGACGAACTCGGCCGCCGGGTCGCCGGCCAGCGCCTCGACCTGGGCGGCCAGTTTGCCGGGCAGCCACTCGTCATCGTCGTCGCAGAACGCGACAAGCTCCCCCTCGGCGGCGAGGGTGCCGCTGTTGCGCGCACCGGCCAACCCGGGGGTACGGGCGTTGCGGATCACCCGCACCACGCGGGCCGGGCCGCTCCCCAGCTCGGTCAGCGACTCGTCCGGCACGGACTGGTCGAACACCACGACGACCTCGATCAGGGCCGGGTGCTCCTGTGCCAGGATCGCGCGCACCGCGGCCCGCAGCAGCTCGGGGCGGTCCCGGGTGGGCACCACGACGCTGACGGTCGGCTGCTGGGTCATCGAATCTCCTCCGTACCCGGGCGCGGCCGGGACCAGGCCCGCCACCGGGGTGGGCGCGGGGTCGAACGGGCCACCAGGTCGTCGACGATCTGCCCGACCCGGGCCACCGCCGCCCGTCGCGCCTCGTGTGCCTCCGGGTCGGCGGCCACCGCGTACCGGGACGGGTCGGCCAGCCCGGCGGCCAACGCGTCGTGCAGGGCCTCCCGGGTCTCGCAGAGCGCCACCAGCCCGGCGGCGCCGAGCCGGCGGGCGAAGAGGAGCTGGTGGTTGTCGACGTGCTCACCGCGAGCCGGGTCGCGGGGCACCACGATGGGCAGGTGGCCGTGCCGGCGGGCCTCCAGGATGGTCGCCGGGCCACCGTGGCAGACCACCAGATCCGCGTCGATCATCGCCTGTTGCAACGCGTCGTGGCCGAGGAACGGCACCGCGCCGCTGAGCTGGGGCGCGGCCGTGTGCCCGTGCTGCATGGTCAACCCGATCGGGCCGGCAGCCTGCGCGTGCCACTGCGCCAACCAGTCGACGAGCCGGTCGAAGGGGTGCTTGTCGGTGCCCACCGCGACCAGCAGTCGGAGCTGGGCGACCGCTGAGCTGTCGCGCTGGCGCGGCAGGCGGGCCGCCTCGGTGCCCGGTCGGGGTTGCGGACGCCGGGCGGTGCCCGTCTCCCCGGTCACAGCAGCGTCCCGACGACTGTCGCCTCGGGGTACTGCCGGCGCTGCTCGTCCCACTGCACGAGCATCGCGGACAGGAACGGCCGGCAGAGCCGAGCGGTCAACGTCGGGGTGTCGATCCGGTCGTACACCTCGATGTAGACGGTCGGGATGCGCCGCAGCCGGGCCAGCACCACGAACGGCACCGCCACCCCGGCACCTGTGGTGATCACGGCGGCGACCCGCCGGGCCCGCAGCACCCGCCAGGCCAGCAGCGCGTTGCGCAGCAGGTTCGGCACGTTGCGGGTGGTCGGGTGGTGCGCCGGCACCAGGTCCTCGCCATCCAGCAGCGACACCGCCTCCGGGGTGTCGAAGGTGACCCAGCAGCGCCGCCACTGTTCGTACCAGGGCCGCAGGGCCAGTAGTTGGGCCAGATGGCCACCGCTGGAGCCGACCAGCAGCAGCACCGGTGCCCCACTGTCGTCGTTGTTCGTGTCCACGCGACTCCCCACAAGTTCGCTTGGAATTTCAGTTCACGCCAGGCAGAAGCAGATCACACGATTCCCGGTCGTTGAATAGCGCGACCGGCCGAGCCGACGATCTCCACAGCGGGCGGTGCGGTGCACCGAACGTCCGAGGTCCATCGATCGTCATCACCACCTGCGTTTATGTCGTCACTCTGCGGCGCACCGTCGCCGCCGCGATTCCTCCAGATCAGCCGCTATGTCTTTTCTCGATGACGTCCAAGAGTGCGGGATGCAGGGCGGCGTTCCAGCCCGCGCCCGCATCGGCCAGCCGCCACGTCCGCAACCACATCTCCACCAGGTACGTGTCGGCGACGAGCCGGCGCTGCGCGGCGTCGAGGCCGAGTCGCTCGCCGTACCGGCTCAGGTGTCCGTCCACAGCCGAGGCGGCGGCGTCGGCCGGCTCCCCGCGCAGCACGAGGGCCCGCTGGAACGCGTCGTGCGCCAGGTCGAAGCCGACCGGCACGTCCGGCCCGCTGTGCTCCCAGTCCCAGGCGACCAACCGGCCGGCGTGCCAGCCCAGGTTCCACGGCACCCAGTCACCGTGCCAGTGACCGAACTCGACGCTGGTGTCGCCATGCCGGCGGGCCAGCGCCGAGACCGCGGCGACCGCCCGCGCACCGGCCGGCTCGGTCGCGGCGGCCCGGCCGGCCTGATCGGCCAGCCGGCGCAGGAAGGTCGAGTCGGCCAGCGGTCGAGGTGTACCCGCCGGGCCGCCCCGCCGAGCGACCGCGAGCAGCGCCGCGATCCGGGGCGGGTCGTCCACCGGCACCCCGCGTACCGCCGGGGGCAGCGGCTCGATCACCGCGACCACCTGACCCGCCCACGACGTCTCGGTGAGCAGCCGCGGCGGCGTCGGATGATCGGCGACGCCGGCCACCTCGCGCAACGCCCGCAGCGCCGCCGCCTCCGCGCTGACCAGCGCGCGGGTCGCGTCGTTCCAGCCGATCTTCGCGTAGCCGCGCGGACTCCCGTCGGCACTGAAGAGTTGCAGGGTGGGCTTGCCGTTCGGATCGGGTGGGCGGACCCCGAACGCGGCCAGCAGCGGCGTGTCACCCAGGTCGGCGGAGAGCCGCTCGCTCAGCAACAGCTCCGTCGCCGGCACCCCGGCCGGCACCGAGACGGTCAAGGTGGGAAACGGCGCGAGCCCCGCCCGACCGAACCGGGCCAGCCCGCCGAGCACCGCCCGCAGCGCGCGCACCTTCGGTGGCCGCAGAGCGTTGTACGCCAACAGGGACGCCGCCCCGGCCCGAGGGGCGCCCAACGGCACCAGGAACCGGGCCCGGGCGACGGACGGCACCACCGCGTACCGCGCCACCGTCTGGTGACCGGCCGGCGTGTCACCGGCCACGGTCAGGCCGACCCGGTCGTCCGGGAAGACCGCGCGGCTCACCCAACCCAGGCCGTCCACCCGCGAACGCGGGTCGGTGGCCGGGCCCACCCCTGTCGTCACGCCGCCCGGTCCGCCCAGTCGAGGTCCAGCCCGAGCCGTTGCCGCAACGCGTCGTTGTACGGCCGGTAGTAGTCGGTCAGCTCGGCGCGCACGCTCGGCTCCAACGGTGCCGAGCGCCGATCGTTGTAGACCTTGAAGTTGGGCAGGTCGTACGCCGGCAGACCGAGGAAGTCCAGGGTCCGTCGGTAGGTCGCCCGCGAGTCGCGGTACAGGTCCTCGCTGGGCAGGAAGAGGATCTGCCCGGAGTCGAAGCGCTCCAGCCACGGCTCCAGGTGCTCCAGGTAACGCCCCCGGGCCCGGTACGTGTACCAGTCGTACGGCTCGCTGAACGACTCCGGCTCGGCGATCAACCGCTCCCGCTCCCCCGCCGTGCGTTCCGGCTCGGCGGCGAGGGCGGCGGCGAAGTCCAGTGGTTCGATGCCGTGGGTGCGGCGTTCCTTCCAGTGCGAGTACGCCCGCTCCACCGGGTCCCGCAGCAGCACGATGAGCTTCACCGACGGCATCAGCGCGGAGACCCGCTCCGCGGCGAGCGGGTGGAACATGTACAACGGGGCGGCCTCACCGACCCGGACCGGACCGCCGTGCCGCTTGGCCAGGGCCTCGCGCTGCCGCTCGGTCGGGAAGTGCGAGCGGTACCAGGCTTCGCCGCGGCCCCAGTGCTCCTCCAAGTAGTGCGCTGACTTGGTGTTCCAGGCGGGAAAGAGCCGGGGCACCAACGGGTGCTGGATGAGGTAGTTCCACAGGGAGGTGGTGCCACCCCGTTTGGTCCCGATGATCAGGAAGTCCGGCAGCGGCCGGCGGTCGCTGGTCCGAACGCCGTAGTCGACGAGCGACTCCCTCACCCGGGTGGTCACCTGGGTCGGGACCAACTGCTTGACCCGGTCACGGATGGATACCACGACGAACCTCACCTGCCTCTCGTCGATGCCGAGGTGGGTTCGGCGGCCGCGGCCGTGTTGTCCCCTCCACGGATCTGCCTCATGGTCCCCCGGATGCCGGCGCGCACCCGGGGCAACGTCAACATGCCGACGCAGCCGGTCAGCAGCACCGCCAGCGCCACCGCGAGGCCGGGCAGGCCGCGACCGCCCACCAGCACGCCGGCCCCGGCGGCCAGGCCCACACCGGCGATCGTGGCCGCCGCGGCACGCACCATCGCGGCGTCGAACAGCGGCTCCCGAACCACCGACCGGGCGAACCCGGCGGCGGTGAGGTTCTCGGTGGCGATGCCGGCCGCCCAGGCCACCGCCGCGCCCGTCGCGCCGTAGCGGGGAATCAGCCAGAGACCCAGCGAGACGGTCACCGTCAACCCGGCAACGGTGGCGACCAGGTGCAGCCCGCTGCGCCCGCCCATCAGGAGCAGGCTCTGCACGTTGCCCACTCCGGTGTTGACGAGCATCGCCAGCGCCAGCACCGTCATCGCCGGCACACCGGCGGTGAACTCCGGCCCGAACAGTTGGAGGAAGGCCAGCGCGAAGACCGCCAGCAGCAGGTACACCGGCCAGGACAACACCAGCCCCCAGGTGGTCAACTGCCGGTGCACGGCCGCCGCCGCGGCCCGCTCACCCCGCCCGAGCAGCCGGGACAGCTGCGGCGACACCGCCACCCGCAGCCCCTGCATGGCCAGTTGACCGGCCAGCACGTACCGGCCGACGGCGCCGAAGACACCGGCGTCCGCCGGCCCGGCCAGCACCGAGGTGAGCAGCACGCCCACCCACATGCTGCCGGCGTCGATGGCCGCCGAGGCAGCCCGGGGCAACGCGAAGCGCCAGAACGTGGACCAGTCGGCGCGGTGGGGACGCAGCGTCGCGCCCCGGCCCAGCCCGAGCGGGCCGGCGACGAGGGTGAGACAGGCCAGCAACGCCAACGCCGCCGGCACCAACCAGCCGGTCATGCCGGCGAGCAGGCCACCACCGGCCAACGCGGCCGCGCCGACCAGCACCGGGCGGGCGACCGGCAGCAGCAGGAACTGCACCCCGACGTACGCCCGGATGGGCCGCACGCAGCGCAGCGTGGCCAGCAGCAGGGTCATGGCGACCACCACCGGCACCGCGGCGAACGTGACGGTGAGCAGAGCATCGCCGCTCGCGCCGGAGCCGCGCAGCAGCCGGGGCGCGAGGGCGTCGGCGGCCAGCACGCCCACGCCGGCGACCAGCAGCCCGGTCAACAGCGGCGGGATCAGCGCCACCGGGAGCACCCGGGCGGCGTCGCCGCGCACGCCGGCGGTGCGTCGGGGCAGAGCCCACATCAGACCGGTCTCCGCGCCGAGCGTGCAGATCGCGGTGGCCACTGTGACGACCCCGATCGCGGCGAAGAACGCTCCCGCGCCGGCCGGGCCGTAGCCGCGGGTGATCACGACCGCCAGCACGAACCCGAACAGGCCACTGGTGGCCGCGCCGAGCAGCCCGGCCACGCCGCTGCGCGCGCTGCGGCGGGTCTCGGCCGAGCCGGTGTCCTCGGCGGGCGACGGCGCGGCCTGATCCTCGGCGGGGGTGGACGTGGGTTGGCCCTCGTCGGCACCGGCCGACGGTCGGGTCGCGGCGGTCACGCGGGCACCGGCGTGGTCCGCGCGGGCGTCGGCGACGACCCGGCCAGCCGGGTCAGCCGTTCACGTTCGGTCAGCGCCATCGCGAAGGCCACAGCGAAGAACGCGACCGCCAGGTTCTGGTTCGCCATGCCGTAGAACGGCACCTGCACGAGGCAGACCACCGGCACCACCGCCAGCCACTGCCCGGCCGCCGACGTCGCCCGCGCGCAGATCACCGCCGCGGCGACGAACCACGCCAGGAAACAGATGAGCGCGGGTACGCCGTGGCTGAACAGCACCATCCACAACTGCCCCTGGGTGCCGATCGGCGCGGCCGCCGACACCGTGTCGACGTTCACCGGAGCCCCGTAACCCAACCAGGGCGACTCCTGCACCCGGCGGATCACCTCGGTGTAGAGCGAGAGCCGGTCGGCGTTCGTGTCGCTGGAGTCGACCCGCCTGCTGATCAGCTCGGTGATCGGGATGAACAGGGTGGCCAACCCGCCGATCACCACGACCCCGACGATGGAGGCGGCCACCCGGACGTTGCCGCGCAGGCTGGCCCGTACCCCGAGCACCGCCAGCCCGGCGCCGAGGCTGAGGAACATCGCCCGGTTGAGGGTGAGGAAGGCCGGCGCCAGCGACAGCGGCAGCGACGCCAGCAACGCCCAGCGCAGCAGCCCCTGCCGGTGCAGCATCGCAAAGGCCACCACGCAGGGCAGGGTCATCGCGTACGCGCTGCCGTAGTTGTTGGTGTACGCGAACGGCGCGGCCGGCCGATAGATCGGGTTGAGCGATCGGGCGCTGTATTCAGCCGTGGTGAGGTGCACCATGTCCTGGATGAACGGGGTGCCGGCCACCCCGCCGGGCAGCAGCACCTCCATCGGGGTCGTCATGGCCAGCCGGGGCACGAGCACCCCGAGCCAGCCCAGCGCCAGCAGCCCGAACCAGAACGCGCAGAGCGGGGTGAGCACCGCCACCAGGTTGGCGCGTTCCCGGGCGGCCGCGTAGACGTAGACGCCGACCACCAGCGCGGTCAGGTAGAAGGCCAGCCGCAGGGCGAACGTGAGCAGCGAGGCGGGCGACGACAACTGGGTGGCGCTGACCACCACGATGGCGAGGAAGAGAAGCCAGATGCCGACCGCCGGCGGCAGCGGCACGCGCCCCCGGGTCAGCAGCAACGCGAGCAGCAGCGCGCCCAGCAGCGGCCAGCCGAGGTAGAACGCACCGAGCAGCCACCAGAGCGGCACCAGGCCGAACATCATCGACAGCGGCCAGAGCGGCAGGTGCGGCGGCGCGGATCGCGGCACCGGCGCGGGCTCCTGCGGAGCGCCTCCGGGTGGTGGTTCGGTCGCCGGGGCGCGGGTCACCGACACGCTCAGGCCCGGCCGTTTCGGGTGAGCACGAAGCCCAGCGGGGTGACCCCGGCGGCGCGCAGCCGCTCCACCAGGCGTCGCAGGTCGCTCTGCCGGGTGCGGTCGCGCTCCACGACCACCACCGCGCTGCCCTGGCGGGCGACGGCCACGCCACGCTCGTCGGACTCGGCCGGCGGGGCGTTGAACAGAACCAGGCCGTGGTCCGCGCCCTGCCGCCAGGTGCCGAACCGAACACTGCCCATACCCACGACAACCTCGTCGGGGGTGACGACGCGACTGTTCTCCGGGCGGGCGGACGCCACCCTCGGCAGCGTCAGGGTGGCGTCGGGGTCGGTGGACGGGCGGGCGCCGGGCGGGTGCGGGGAGGGCCGGCGGGCGGGCGTGCTCTCCGTGGTGGCACCGGCGGCCGGTGTGCTGCCGGCCGGCCGGGGCTTGGGCACCAGCGGCCGGGACGGGTCGATGGGCAGTCGCCCCCGGTCGGCGAGGACGGTGGCCCGTAGCCGCTCGATCCGTCCGCTGTCGTCGGCGACGAAGACCTCCCGGCCGTCGACGGCGAGCGCCACGGCGAGCCCGGCGGTGAGCGGGGTGGCGTCCTCGCGGGCGGTGACCAGGGCCACCCGGGCCGGCTGCCGGACCCGCTCGGCGACCGCCATCGCCACGTACCGGATGTCCGCGTCGACCGCCCGGGGGCTGCCCCGGAACGCCGGCCGGCGCACCGTGCCGAGCAGCGGCAGGCCGGAGGCCTCCCGGCCGTCGGCGACCGAGCGGACCCGCCGGTCGGTCGACTCCCAGAGGTACGCCAGGACGATGCCGACCAGCGCGCCACCGAGCAGGCCTGCGACCAGGTAGAGCGGCCGGTGCCCGGCGGAGGTGACCAGCGCCTTCTCGGCGGTCTGGGTGACCCACCCGGGGTTGACGTCGACCGCGGCGATCTCGGTACGGGCGGCGTTGAGCTGGGTGAGCTGGTTGTTGATTCCGGCCAGTTCGGCCACCAGCGCGTCACCGGCGGCGGTGTCCTTGGCGGTGTTCGCCCGTTTCTGCAACGCGGTCTGCTGGGCGGCGACCTTGGTGATGCTGGCGTCGTAGGAGCGCAGCATCTCGGCGCGCTGCTGCTCGTACATGGTCCGGCGCACGCTCAGGTACGCCTCGGCGGCCCTGTTGGCGCTCTGCACGGCCTGGTGTGCCTCGCGCGCCTGGTAGGTGAAGCGCAGGATCTGCCCACCGGTGGGGACCTCGACCTCGAGCGCGTCACGGATGTCGCGCGGGTCGCCGCCGGCCGATTCGGCGAGCCGCTGCACCACCTCGGTGCCGGTGGCGATGCCGCTCTCCACGTTCATGTTGACCGCGCGGTCGGCGCCCGCGCCGCTGGGGGTGAAGGCGTCCGTCACGACCGGCCGGACCGCGACCACCGCGCTCGCGGACAGCGCCGCTGGCACCAGCAGCACGTAGCCGAGCGCGGCGAGCAGGCCGACCATGGCGACCGCCGCGACCAACCGCAACCGGTGCATTGGCACCCGCAGCAGGTCGGTCAGTGTCACGGCACGTGAGGTGCCGGAGGACGGGCCGTCCGTGGGCCAGGGGGCGGGCGCTGCATCAGTCATGGAACTTCTTCACCGTCTGTTGAGGATTGCCGACGACCACGACGCCGGGCGGTACGTCCGTGCGGACCACGGTCGCCGCGCCGACGACGCTGTCCCGGCCGACCCGTACGCCCTTCAGGACCAGGGCGTGCGCACCGACCCAGACGTTGTCCTCGAGAACGATCGGAGCACGGGTGAGCGGGCCGGGCGGTGCGTGCCGCTGCTCGGGGGGCAGGTTGTGGAAGTCGTTGTCGAGCAGCTCGCAGTCCGACAGGAGGCACCGGTCCCCCACCGTCACCGACGTCCAGGTGCCGATCCAGGTGGCGTTGAGCAGACAGTCCGCGCCGACGCGTACCTCGCCGGGGCCGGCGAAGCGGACGAGCTTGTTCAACCGGGTGCGGTCACCGATGGTCACCCGCACACCGCGCCGCAACCGGATCCGGCCACGGATCTCCACGTCTCGACCGAGCGTCAACCGTCGGTAACGGAGCTGATACCAGCCGCGTTTGACCGCGAAGACCAGACGCACCGCGCGTCTCGTTCGGATGCCACCGGCGCCGAGCAACGACCCTCCCCCACCGTCGCGCGCCGGCGGCGGTGGGTACCCGCCACCGGCCCAACGTGAACAATCTACCGATGCTCCGTTACGAACGGTTGACCCTTACTGTACGGAGAAGAATGTCGATGGGGTAGACCAGGACAACTCGGGCGTTGCGCTGCTGATGACCGTCGCCGTGGTGCCGTTGACCACCGCCGTCGGCGCGGCCGTCGGGTCGAACGGAACGCTCCGCAGCGCGCCGTCGGTGGAGCCGTAGACGATCCGGCCGCCCACCCAGGCCATGCCCCGCACCGAGGACCAGGTCACGCCCGTGGTCGGCAGCGTGAACTCGGTGGCACCCAGGTAGTTGCCGTCGATCTCGAAGTACCGGTAGTAGAGGTTGTTCGCCCCGGTACGGGTGTAGTAGAGCCGGCCGTCGAGGAAGAACGCACCGGTCAGCAACGCCGGGTTGTACCAGTCGTTGTAGCCGGACGCCTCCCACGGCGAGCCGATCGCGCCACCGTTGAAGAGCGAGATGTCGATCCGACTGCCGGTGGGCGTGCCGGCCACCGTGTGCGACCAGTAGATCCGGTCGTCCACCCGCCACGTCGCGCCGGCCGACGTGTACGTGGGCTGGCTGACGCTGGTCGCGGTGCCCAGCTCGGTGCCGTTGAACGGCACCTTCGCCACGGTGCCCGAGGCGGTGCCGAGGTAGAGGTTGCCGGTGGTGGCCGACGGCGGGTTCTTCGGGGTGAAGGTGCGTCCGCCGGCGAGCGGGAACATACCGAGCCGGCCGTGGTACTCCTCGCCCATGCCATCGGAGTTGTGCCCGAAGTAGAGGCCGTCCGAGCCGCGCCAGAGCACCGGCACCGACGAACCCCAGCTGCTGGTGCCCGACGGCATCGAGGCGCTGCCGCTACGGCGCGGGTTCCAGTTCACCGGCATGCCGGTCGCCGGAGTGACGGCGGCGATGCCGAGCCGGTCGATCGCGCCCGAGCCCGCGTTGTCGCTGGCGTTCGGGTTGTTCAGCCAACGGAAGTGCCCGCCCAGGTAGATGACGTTGTCCGCGACCTCGACCGAGGTGATGGTGTCGTTGCCGGTGAAGTCGATCCAGGTCGCGAGCAGGCCGCTGCCCCGCGCGGCGGTCTCGAAGCGGACCAGGGCGTCGCAGTACGCGGCCGGCCAGCCGGCGCCGCCGTTGGTGCCGACCACGAACCAGCTGCCGTCGCCACCGAACTTCACGTCCTGCACGTAGTGCACGAAGGTCGTCGGCGCGGCGCACGGCGCGACGAACTTGTCGGTGCTCCAGTCGAGCAGCGTGGGAGTCCCGGAGACGTCCACCAACGCCATCTGGTTGCGCGGCAGGTCGTTGACAAGCGTGAAGTTGCCGCCGACGACCAGGGTGCCGCCGTCCGGCGCGACGTCGATGGTCCAGACGTACGACGTGGTGCCGTGCCGCCCCACAGTGGCGTCGATGCTGAAGCTCGGGTCGATCGCGCCGGTGGTCGCGTTGAGCCGGCCCAGACCGGAGTGCGCGGTGCCGTTGAGCCAGTTGAACGCGCCGGCCACGTACAGCCAGTTGCCGTGCAGCGCCAGGTCACGGACGGTGCCGCCGTCGGAACGCCCGACCCAGCTGTCGACGATCGCGCCGGTCGACGGGTTGAGCGCCACCAGGTTCTTCCGGGAGACGCCGTTGACGTTCTTGAAGGTGCCGCCGACGATCAGCGTGCCGCCAGGGCCGGCGAGGAGCGTGTTGACCGCGCCGTCGAGCACCGGCAGGAAGGTGGTCGACATGGTGCCGGACGTCCGGTCGTACGCGAAGAGGTAGCGCTGCGTCACCCACGCGGAACTCGCGGTCTGCCGGAGCTGGGTGAAGCTACCGCCGACGAAGACCGTGTTGCCCACCTGCGCGAAGGCACGGGTCTCACCGTCTCGGGCGTGCGGGGTCGTGTCTGCGGGGTTCGCCGACACCAGCGTCGCCGTGGCCGGGACCGGTACCACAGCGGCCGACGCGGTCGTGGGCACGCCCAGAGCTGCGGCGATGATCGCCAACGCGACCATCCCCGCCCGAGTACGACGTCGTCCTGCAAAACGCCACAAGTGCGAGAGTTTGGGCACGCTGCGCCTCCAGATTGGATGAGAACCCGAGGTAGCGTGCCTCGTCCAGCCTGGTAAACAAAATCCGCCGATTGGGCGGTGCATGAATCCGCAAGCCGACAGAACGCCGGAGGATCGGTTGTGCGACCCCCGGCGAACGTCGTCCGGTCAGCGCATTTCGAACGTCAGCGGTTACCTCCGGTGGGTTGCCGCAGGTAGGGGTCCTGGCCGGCCTTCGCGAAGCCGGCCACCGCCGCGGCGTCGTGGTTCATCGTCATGTCGCAGGTCGACGTGCGGCTGGTCATGCCGGCCGAGTTGAAGTAGATGGCCGCCTTGATCTTCGGGTGCTCCTTCAGCGCCGCCGGGAACTCCTGGAACCACCGCTGCTTGGCGCCCAGGTCGGCGGAGTTGAAGTTGGTGCCGAACTCGGCGAGCATCCGGGGCTTGCCCGCACCGATGCCGTTGTCGTCCAGCCACCGGTAGAAGCCACCGACCGTCGTGCTCGGGCTCTTCCACACCGTGCTGCCGTTGCAGACGTGGAAGTTGTACGGGTCGTAGGCCACCCAGTCGACGTACCGGTCACCCGGGTACAGGCCGGCGTACCGGGAGTAGTGCCCGGACCAGCCCATCATCGTCCAGACCCAGACCGCGTTGGTAGCGCCGGCGTTGGCGAACCGCTCGTGGACGTAGCGCCAGGCCCGGACGAAATCGGCGTCGCTGCCCTTGTTCGGCTCGTCCTCCGGCTCGTGGTCGAAACCGATGAAGACCGGCACACCGGCGGCCTTGATCCGGCCCGCGACCGCGTCGATGGTGCCGTCCTGCTTGCCGCCGTAGACGTCCGACCACTTCAGGGTGGTGCCGGCCGAGAAGTCCCGGGACTCCCAGGCGAAGAACATCAGTCGGCCTTCGCGCATCTGCTGCTGCTCGTACATGTCGGGGAAGGCGCCGTTACTGCCGGCGTTGGAGAAGTCGTGGTAGCGGTGCACGATGTCGAACTTGCGCCCGACCTGAGTCTCCACATCGGAGACGGCCTTGCCGTGGTCCCAGCCGCCGGCCGCACCGGCGGGCGAGTACATGCCCCACCAGGCACCACAGGACGGGACGAGCTTGTCCGAGACGGAACCACACTTGCCCGACGGAAGGGTGCCGCTGGCGCTCGGGGTCGCCGTCCGGGTCGGGGCGATGGTCGGCGACGGCTTCGGCGAGGAGGTGGTCGGCGACGCGCTCGGCGAGGGCGGCGGTGCCGGCCGGGTGGGCGTCACCGGCGACGGCCGGGACCCGAGGTCGTAGCTGATGAGCAGGCTGGGTCGCAGGTCCGGGTTGCGGTTCTCGACCGACGCCCAGTAGATCCGGCTCTCCAGGCCGCTCTGCGTCAACGAGACCGTCCAGGTGCCGTTGCCGGTGACCAGTTTGGAGACGTCCCACTCGTTGAAGCCCTTGGACACGCTGGTCACGCTGTCCAGCGCGGCACCGGCCGACGTCAGCGGCGGCCGCGACTCGCGGGCGCTCAGCGGCGAGGCGTGCGCCGTCACCGTGGCGGGAAACTGCTGCCAGGCGTGCACCCGCAGCGTCGCCCGGATGTTGACCGCGGTGGACGGCACCGTGGTCACCGCGAACTCGATGACCGCCTCGCGGCCACCGCGCGGGTTGCCGTCGCAGCGCGTCGCGCAGGTGGCCAGCGTCGACTTTGCCGCGTTGTCACCGTCCTGCGACACCGCGGTGGCGGTCGTGTCGGCCGCCGCCCGGATCGACAGGTCGTCGCTGGCCAGCAGCGGCATCATCGTCGCCACGATGCCGGCCACCACCGAACCGCCGACCACGCCGATGGCAATCGCCTTACGCCGGGGTCCGGAGCGGAACCGGGTGATGCGGTGCAGTCCGTGCCTGGTCAAGGAAACTCCCTGTGTCTGCGTCCGTAACGGTGAGCAGCGTATCGATGACCAGGACATGTGGCAGGTAGGACAGTTTTCCGTAAGCGCGTCTTAACCGTCAGCTAAGAAACCGCCTCGGGGAGATCAGGGCCTCCGGCCACCGGCGCGACCGAAGCCCGCCACACACCTTGCCCGTGGAGCACGCGCGCAGTCAACGGACCCGTGGGAAGCTGCCGGCCTCCAGGACGTCGCGGCTGCCTGTTCGGTCCGTCAGCCGGCGCGAGCGGCAGTCAGCGCGGCGGCCATCGCCGCCTTCGGCGCGGTCACGCCGGTGAACTGTTCGAACTGCCCGACCGCCTGAGCCAGCAGCAGATCCAGACCGGAGACGATCCGGCAACCGGCCGTGTCGGCGGCCGTCGCCAACGGCGTCGGCCACGGGTCGTAGAGCGCGTCGAAGAACACCGCGCCCGGCCGCCAGGCCACCGCGCCGGCCAGCGGGTCGGCCACCCCCTTCGGCACCGTGGAGACGACCACGTCGGCGGTGCCGAGCCGGCGAGGCGCATCGGCCCACGAAGCGGGTGTCAGCGCGACACCCACCGCGTCCGCCACCGGGCGCAACTCGTCGACCGCCTCGGGTCGGCGGGCCACCACCGTCACCGACGAGCAGGCCAGTTGCGCGGCGGCGGCGAGCGCGGCGCGGGCCGTCCCGCCGGCGCCGAGCACCGTCACGGCGGCACCGGCTGCCACGCCGGCGTCGGCGAGAACCCGCACCATGCCGGCGACGTCGGTGTTGTCCGCGTACCAGGAGCCGTCCGGACGGCGTACCAACGTGTTGGCCGCACCGACGGCGGCGGCGACCGGCGACGCGGCGTCGGCCACGGCGAGCGCCGCCTCCTTGCCCGGCATGGTCACCGACAACCCGGCCCACTCCGGGCCCAGGCCGGCGACCAGATCCGGCAGCTCCGCGGCCGCGCACTCGATCCGGGTGTACGACCAGCCGGTCAGCCCGGCGGCGACGTAACCCGCGGTGTGGATGACCGGGGAGAGGGAGTGCGCGATCGGCTTGCCCAGCACCGCGGCCCTACGGCTCGCCTCGGTCACCCCGCACCACCCAGCGCTGCTGTCGTGTTCCGCATCACGTCTCCGTCCTCGCGGACCCTCGGATCGACCCTACCCAGCAGGCAGATCGAGCCACCAGAGACCCACTGTCGAGGACCACGCCCGGGGGCGGCCAACGCTTGACGCTCATCGATGGGAGTGAAAGCATTCCGGCGACGGTACGACCGATCTGAAAATGGGGGGAACCTTGAACAAACGCATTCTGCGTGCCCTGGTCGCAATTGCCGCAGCCTTCAGCCTTTCGCTGATGATCGGCGCGCCCGCCAAGGCGGACGCCGCAGCGGGCAGTTGGTCGGACAACCACCAGCTGTGCAATTCCAGCTCCTGCGTACGCTCGGGCAACATCGTGCGGCTCTGGCAGGCCATCGTCTGGGCCGACGACCTGAGCGGCACCGTCGGCACCAGCTTCATCGACGGGGAGTTCGGCTCCAACACCGCTGCCAAGACCAGGACCTGGCAGGACGTGATGAACATCGGCATCGACGGTTCCGTCGGGCCGCAGACCTGGGGCAAGGCGTACGGCGCGGTCAACCGCAACACGGGGTTCGACACGAGCACCCAGACCGGCTACTTCTACTACGGCTACAACCGCACGTTCGGTCTGCGCAAGCAGAACAGCAATGGCGTGTGGACGTTCCTCAACCCGCGCACCGGCACGTGGACCGGCACGAGTCACTGACAATGACGCAGTAATTGCGCGTCAGGACTGAAAACGTAACGGCTCCCTTCCCGGCGACGACCACAATTGCGGTCGCAATGGGAAGGGAGCCGTTACGGCGTGATTCGGCCGGTCAGATGATGCCGGCCTCCCGGGCCTTGTTCTCGTTGCGCTGGTGCTGCTCGTACGTCTCGGCGAACTCCGAGTGGCCTTCCCTGTCGATGGCCACGAAGTAGAGCCACTTGCCGGTCGGCGTGTCCATCGCGCCTTCCAGGGCCTGCTTGCCCGGGTTGTTGATCGGGGTGGGGATCATGCCCCGCAGCTTGCGGTTGTACGGGTTCTTCGGGTCGTCCAGCTCGGCCGCCGTCATCTGCTTGGACGACTTGGTCGGCTTACCGATCGACTCCAGGTAGTAGTTGACGGTGACGTCCATCTCCAGGCAGTTGCACGGGAACTCGCCGTACGCGCGGTTGTAGGCGACCCTGGCGACCTTCCCGAGGTCGTCCTTGTTGCCCGCCTCGGCCTGCGCGAGGGAGGCCACGATCAGCGCCTCGTACGGGCTGACCTTGCGTTCCTCCTGCACCCGGTCGGCGAACTTCATCTCACCGGTCACCGAGAGGAAGCGGTTCACCATCAGCTTGAGGATGCTCTCGGCGGTGGACTTCGGCGGGATCTCGTAGGTGTCCGGGAAGAGGAAACCCTCGATGGACTTGACGCTCTTCTTGCCGTCACCGCGCGTGTACCACCAGTCCGGGACGCCGAGCCCTTCCGGGTCCTTCGCGGCGGCCTGGAAGTCCTTGACCGGGATCTTGGTCTTCTCGGAGAGCAGCTTGTAGATGTTGAAGCTGGTGCGGCCCTCGGGGATGGTCAACCCGTTGACGATCTTGTTCTTCAGGTCGAGCATCGCGGTCACGGCGTTCGCGCCGCTCATCTGCTTGCGCAGCTTGTACGTGCCCGGCTGGATGTTCTTGCTGCGCGAGTTGGCCTCGGCCGCCTCGATGAACGCCTTCTGGCTCTTGACCACGTCGGCCGCCACCAGGGCGTCGGCCATGTCGGCGAGCAGCGCGCCGCTCTTGATCTCGACGGTGATCTCACCGGCCCCGCTGCCGTCGTAGTCGGGGGTGACGAAGTAGTTCTGAATACGGTCGAAGCCGTAGAACGCGCCACCGCCGATGCCGCCCAACAGGAGCAGGGCCATCAGCAGAGCCAGGAACGTCTTGCCCCGGCCGCCGCCGGACCCGCTCTTGCGCTTGCGGAAGCCGCGCCGGTGCCGACCCTTCTCCCCCCGCTCCGCATCGTCGAACCCAAGATCCAGATCGTCGATCATTACGTCCGCCTCCGCTGCGCGTCCAGCCAGCTCTGCAGGATCTCCACCGCGGCCGCCTGATCGACAACCGCACGTTGACGTTTACCTCGGACGCCACGCTCGGCAAGCCTACGAGAAGCGACCACGGTCGACATCCTCTCGTCAGTGAGCGTTACCGGGACAGGCGCTATCACATCGACCAGTCGGTCAGCGTACGCCTTCACATGGACGGCCGCAGGACCATGCTTGCCGGCGAGATTGACCGGAAGACCGACGACAACCCCGACGGCCTCGTGCTCGGCCACCAACGCGGCCAACTCGGCGAGGTCGCTCGGCACCGCGTCCGGCGCCGCCGTGAGATCGCGGGCCAGGGTGACCAGCGGCGTTGCCAAGATCCCGTCCGGATCCGAGCGGGAGACGCCCACCCGCACCTGACCGACATCCACACCGATCCGCACACCGCGCGTCAGCTCAGCCACCGAGGGTCACCACCGACCGGGTACGAACCAGGGCGGACCAATCGGCCCGCCCTGACCCACAGTGATGATCCGTCACGCTTCAGTAATCGCCTTCTCGACGGTGAGCAGCAGGTTCGGCGCCTCGGCCGCGGGCAGACCGCCGCCCTGGGCCAGGTCGGGGCTGCCACCGCCGCGCCCGGAGAACGCCGCCTTCACCAGATCCGACGCGGCCAGGCCCCGGCTGCGCGCCGCCGCGTTGACCGCGACCACCAGGGACGCCTTGCCGTTCGACCGCGCCGCCACCGCGACGACCGCCGGCCGCGCCGGGTCGATCTTGCCGCGGATCTCCTGGGCCAGGGTGCGCACATCGTTACCGGCCGCGCCCTCCGGCGCCTCCGTGCCCACGTACGCGACCCCGCGCACGTCCTTGGCCTGCGCCGCGAGCGCCGCCGCGCCACCCAGCACCAACTGGGCGCGCAGCTTCTCCAGCTCCTTCTCGGCGTCCCGAAGCTGGGTGACGGTCTGCTCCACCCGGTCGGCGACCTGATCGTTGGGCACCCGGTACAGCTCGGCCAACCGGGACACCAACAGGTGTTCCTTGGCCAGGAAGCCGAAGGCGTCCATGCCGACCAGCGCCTCCACCCGGCGGACACCGGAGCCGATCGACGACTCGGAGAGGATCTTCACGAGGCCGAGTTGGGCCGAGCGGGCCACGTGCGTGCCGCCGCACAGCTCCCGGGCGTAGTCACCCACCTCGACGACCCGCACCTCCTCGCCGTACTTCTCGCCGAAGAGCGCCATCGCGCCGATGCGCCGCGCCTCCTCCAACGAGGTGATGAAGGCGTGCACCTCCAGGTCGGCCAGCAGCACCTCGTTGACCTGCTGCTCCACGTCACGAAGGACGCTCGGCGACACCCCGGTCGGGGTGTTGAAGTCGAACCGGAGCCGACCGGGGGCGTTCAGCGACCCGGCCTGCGTGGCCGACTCACCGAGGAAGTTGCGCATGGTCTGGTGCACCAGGTGCGTGGCGGTGTGCGACCGGGAGATCGCCCGACGCCGCGTCGTGTCGATCTCGGCGAAGCCGGCCTCACCGGCGCGTACCTCGCCCCGGATCACCCGAGCGCGGTGCACGATCAGACCGGGCACCGGCTGCTGCACGTCGAGCACCTCGACCTGCCCGCCACCAACCGTGATCATGCCCTGGTCGGGCTGCTGCCCACCGCCCTCGGCGTAGAACGGGGTGGTGTCCAGCACCAGCTCGATGGTGTCGCCCTCGGTCGCCGCCTGACGCGGCCCGTCGGCGCCGAGCAGCGCCCGCACCGTCGACTCGCGGGACACCTCGCCGTACCCGGTGAACGTCACCGGACCACCCGCGTCGAGCACCGACCGGTACGCCGACAGGTCGACGTGCCCCGTCTTGCGGGCCTGCGCGTCGGCCTTCGCCCGGGTCCGCTGGTCGGCCATCAGCCGCCGGAACCCCTCGTCGTCGACGCTGAGGCCCTGCTCCGCGGCGATCTCCAGAGTCAGATCGATCGGGAAGCCGTAGGTGTCGTGCAACTGGAACGCCTTCGCCCCGGACAACGCCGAGCCGCCCGCCGTGCGGGTCTCCGCGATCGCGGTGTCCAGGATCGTCGTTCCCGCCCGCAGCGTGGACAGGAACGCCTCCTCCTCCGCGTACGCGTAGTCCGCGATCCGGTCGAAGTCAGTCGCCAACTCCGGGTACGACGGCGCCATGCAGTCCCGCGCCACCGGCAGCAGCTCGGGCAGCGCCCGCTCCTGCCAACCCAGCAACCGGATCGACCGGATCGCCCGACGCATGATCCGCCGCAGCACGTACCCGCGACCCTCGTTCGACGGGGTCACCCCGTCACCGATCAGCATCAACGCCGTACGCACGTGATCCGCGATCACCCGCAACCGCACGTCGTCCGGGTGCGACTCACTCGCCACGTGCCCCGAGTGCGCCCCGTACCGCTTCCCGGTCAGCTCGGCCGCCCGCGCCAGGATCGGCCGGACCTCGTCGATCTCGTACAGGTTGTCCACACCCTGCAGGATCGACGCCATCCGCTCCAGGCCCATGCCCGTGTCGATGTTCTTCGCCGGCAGGTCACCCAGGATCGGGTAGTCCTCCTTGTTGGTGCCCGGCCCCCGCTCGAACTGCATGAACACGAGGTTCCAGTACTCCATGTACCGGTCCTCGTCGACCGCCGGACCGCCCTCACGCCCGTACTCCGGGCCCCGGTCGTAGAACAGCTCCGACGACGGACCACACGGCCCGGGAATGCCCATCGACCAGAAGTTGTCCGCCTTGCCCCGACGCACGATCCGCTCCGCCGGCACACCCACCGACCGCCAGATCTCGTACGCCTCGTCGTCGTCGAGGTAGATCGTCGGCCAGATCCGCTCCGGATCCAGCCCGTACCCACCCTCGGCGATCGGCTTCGTGGACAACTCCCACGCCAGCGGAATCGCACCGGCCTTGAAGTAGTCACCGAAGGAGAAGTTGCCGTTCATCTGGAAGAACGTGCCGTGCCGGCTCGTCTTACCGACCTCGTCGATGTCCGGCGTGCGAATGCACTTCTGCACACTCACCGCCCGCTGGTACGCGGGCGTCTGCTGACCCAGGAAGTACGGCACGAACTGCACCATGCCGGCATTGACGAACAGCAGGTTCGGATCGCTGATGGCGGGCAGCGGAGCGGACGGCACCACGGCGTGCCCATTCGCCTCGAAATGCGCGAGGTACCGCCGCTTGATCTCCGCCGTCTTCATCGCTGGTGTTCCTCCGGAAAGATTTCTCGATCGCCGATTCGCGGGTCTTCCCGCAGGTCGGCGAACTTGTCGTCGAACGCCTCGCCCTGGGCGAACGCGTGGTGGATCTCCTGCTCGCGTTCGGCCATCCCGACCCGGACGTCCTCCACGAAACTACGCAGCGACTCGACGAGCCCGCCAGCGGATTCCGTCAGCGAGCTGGCGATGCCCGCCGGCGTGTACGCCTGAGCGGTCCGGGTCGCCTTGCGGACCACGATCACACCGACGGCCACCCCGATGCCGAGCCAGAACAAGCGCCTCATGTCCCGCTACCTCCTGGTGCGCCGGGCCGGTCAGCTGTTGCCGCGTCGCGCGGCCCGTCGCTGCTGCTTGATGGTGTCGCGTACCTCGCGCTCGGTCTCGGCGTGCCGGCGGCCGGCGGCGGCCTTCCGCACGCCGTAGCCGAACGCGGCCACCTTCACCAGGGGGTTGGCGGCCGCGGCGGAGACCACGGTGGCCAGGTTGGCGACGTTGGCGGTGACGTTCTGCGCGTGGCTGGTCATGGTGTCGACCTTCGCCAGCTGGAGGTTCACACCGTCGAGCGAGATCTGCACCTGCTCCAGCGCGGTGTTGACGTTCTTCACAGTGGTGTTCACGTCACCGAGCAGCGGCGCGGTCCGATCGTTCAGGTCGTTGATCATGCGGGTGGTGGCGTCAACCGTGTGCCGCAGCCGCAGGATGGGCAGCGTCAGGATGAGCACCAGCACCGCGAACGCGGATGCCGCGATCAGCGCCGCTATCGCTCCAATGTCGCCCACGCCTGTCCTCCTCAAACAGAGTTCCGCAGGACCCGACGTCCCCGGAACGCACAACCATGCCACCCGTACCGGCCGCCGAGCCGTCGGCGCTCACCGGTAGCGGGTGTGCCCGCCAGCCCCAGACCCTACCGTCCGTGATGGAGACCGGCTCAGGACGGTGAGGGTGTCGGCTCACCCAGCGGATCCGCACTGACCGTCGGGAACGGATCCTCACCGGTCAGTGACGGGTCGGTGGTCGGCTGCGGCCTGGTCCGCTCGTCGTCGATCGCATTGCGCACCTTCACCGACACCAACGAGCCGGTGCACTCGGTCGCAGCGGCCGACGGGTCGCCGGACGGCACGACCGCCGGCTCGCCGTCCACCGGCGGCGGCACACAGGTCGGCTCGCGTACCCACAGGTCGAGGGTCAACTCGTCACGACGCCAGCAGGTGTAGCTGCCCTTCGTCTCCTGCTCCGGGCAGCGGCTCACCTTCCACGGCTGCCACCCGTCCCGCCGCAGCGCGTCCTCGTAGACCTGCGCCGTCTCCTTCGGCGCCTTCTCCGAGGTCACGGTGCGCTCACGCAGCCGGCAGTCGAGCAGGCACCAGCGGCTCCCGCTGACGTCGTCGACCGTCTTCGCGGCCGCCCAGGCGGGCACGCCGAGCTGGTCCAGGTTGTCGAAGACCGGGTCACGGCTCAGCGTCCGGAGCCCGAAGAAGAGCGGCACCGCGCCGAGCAGCACGACGCTGACCAGCACCAACACCGCCGCGCGCAGCCGACGTCGTTCACGGGTCTGCCGGCGTTCCTCGGAACGGGCACCCGGTGCGGCGTCGTCGTCCGGCGCGTCCTGACCGGCCGAGCGCAGCGCCGGCCCGTCGGAGGGCTCCGGTTCCGGCCGGTCCACCGGACCGGCCGTGGCGGGCACCGCGGCGGCGGCGCGGGCCACGCCGACGGGCTCGCCGGCGCGTCCGGGCGGCGGCACGGGCGCGACACCGCTCGGCTCGGCACGGCCGGGCTCCCGATTCGGCGGCAGGGCGCGGCCGGCGGCGCGGTCGGCCGGCATGGGTCGCCCGGCCGGCGCAGCACCACGGGCCGGGCCGGGCTCACCGGTCCGGTCGTCGGCGGGCGGCTGGCCGCCGGGTGGGCGGACAGCGGCACGAGCCGGATTATCTGGACGAGTACGCGGCGGACCGTCCACACCCGGCGGCACGGCGGCACGAGCCGGACCATCCGGACGGGCACGCGGCGGACCGTCCACACCCGGCGGCACGGCCGCACGGGCCGGACCATCCGGACGGGTCGTGTCCGGGGGTGCCGCATCGCCACCCGGGCCGGGACGCGGTGGGCCGTCAGCGCCACGGCGCCCGGTGCCGGGTGCCGGCGCGTCGCCCGGAGCGGGGCGGGCCCGACCGGGTGGGACGGAGCGGGCAGCGCCCCGAGCAGCGGGACCGCCGCCGGGTCGACCGCCGGCGTAGGGGTCGTCGCCACTGTCGCTCGCGGTCCCCGGTCGACCGGGGACAGCCGTACCGTCAGGGCCCGGCTCGGCCGGTCCACGTCGTCGTCGGCCGGTCGGATCCGGGGCGGGCGGTGCGTCCGGGCCGGGCCCCGCCACGGCACGGCCGCGCCGAACAGTGGGGTCCGGAGTGGGGGGCAGCGCCGCAGCGCCCCGCCCACGGGCGGGCCGGTCACCGGGCGGCGCGGGGTAGGTCAGCGCCTGCTCTCCGGTGGATCCCGGCCCGTCGGGCCGGACGGCGCGACGACCGGTCGGTGTGTCCGCGCCGGGGTCGACCGGCGGGCCGGCGGGGCGGCGGGCGGCGGTGCGTTCCGCAGCCGGGTCGGGCACGGCGAGTCGACCGGACGCCTGGTCGGTGAGGTCTACCGGCCCGGTGGGCGGCGCCGGACGGCGCCCCCCGGCCGGCGGACTGCCGTCTCGGCGGTTGACCACCCGCAGGCCGGGGTCGGTGTGTGGCAGGCGGCCGGCCTGGCGCAGCCAGTCCGCTGGCCGCTCCGGGCGGTCCGGCCGGTCCGGGCGGGGTTCGCCGCCGGGCGGCGTTCGGCGTTCCGGTTCATCGGAGACGACGCGGCGGCGACCGGTGCCGTCGGCGGGGCCGGTGGTGGGCAGGGCGCCACTGTGCGCGCCGGTCGCCTCGGGCACCGACGACGCGTTCCCCGAGCGGGGCACGGGCGGCGCGTTCCCCGAGCGGGGCACGACCGGCTCGTCGGGTTCCGCGGCGCGGCGACGCCCGCCGGCTGTCGGACGGGGACCCTCGGACGCGCGCCCGGCGGGTTCGGGTGCACCGGGGTCGGCCGGGCCCGGACGACGCCGGGCGGTACGCGGATCACGGTCGATGGCGGGGTCGGGCCGCAGGCCGTCCGCTGCTGGCGGCACGACGCCAGCCGGCGCGCCGTCGAAGCGGGCCGGCCCGGGGGCGGCGGGTGCTCCGGCGGCCCGCGTCGGGTCGGGTGCCGAGCCGGCGGCGCGGCGACCGGCGGGCGGGCCGTCGGCGGGAGGCCGGGCACGGCCGGGTTCGACCGGTTGCTCCGGGCCCGGTCGGCGGACCGGCGGACCGGCGTCCGGACGGCGCAGCGGCGGCATGGAGTCGGGTTGACCGCCGGGTGCGGCGGGGTCCTGATGACGGCCCGGCGGAACAACGGCGTCCGGCCGACGGGCCGGCGAAGCGGCGGCGTCCGGGCGACGACCGGCCGGGGGGCCCGAGGTCGGTGGGCCCACGGGCGGGCCGGGAGGGGCGGCCGCACCGCGCGGACGGGCCAGGCCGCCGGGCGCGTCGGGTGCCGGACGAGGCCCCGCCGGTCCGGCCGGGTCACCTCCGCCCGGGCGAGCGGGGGGCGGGGACTGCGGTACGGCACCACGGGCGCCGGGTACCGGCTGGACGCCGCGGCGTGGCGGCTGCCCGGCTGCGGGGCCGGATGCGGGCGGCCGGGTGTCCGGCCGGCGACCCGCCGGCGGCGTCTCCCCGGGCCAGGGCCCGTCGACCGGGCGACGGGCGGCGGCACCGCCCGGTTCACTCTGACGCGGAGCCGGCGGTGCCGAGGGCTCCGGCGCACTGCCGCGCGCACCGGCCGGCTCTCCCGCCGTACGCGGGGCGGGTTGTGCCGGAGGCCCGGCCGGGTCTGCCGGCGGCATCCCCCCGCGGGGCCGGTTCGGCTCCGCCGGTGCGCCGTCCGGGCCCAGCTCGGTGCGTTGCTGCTTGGCCGAGCGCAGATCGTCGATCCAGCCGAACTCCTCGCCGGCGACCGGCTCCTCCGGCTCGGGCTCAGCAGCCCGGCCGCGACCCCAACGGCGGGTCTTGGCGCGGGGATCGCGCCGCTCGTCCGGGCCCTCGTCCGGGCGGTCCCCACCACGCGATCTCACTGTTGACCCTCTCCTGCGGCGTCGGTGCCGCTGTCCTGCATCGTGCCGGGGGCATCCGTGCCCGTCGTCGGACGGGCGGCCCCCGGGGATAGCGCTGGCGCGGTCTGCGCCGTTACGGACGGCTCGGATGTCGGCGTCTGCGGGCGCGTGGCCGGAGCCGGCAGACCACGCACGATCCGGCGCAGCAGCGGCAACCTGGTGGCCACCGACCGCTCCGCGCCGTGCGGGCTGGGCTGGTAGTAGTCGGTGCCCACCAGGTCGTCCGGGACGTACTGCTGGGTGACCACGCCGCGTTGGTCGTCGTGCGGGTAGCGGTAGCCGGTCCCGTGGCCCAACCCTCGGGCGCCGGCGTAGTGCGCGTCGCGCAGCCCTCGCGGCACCGGGCCACCGCGCCCGGCCCGGACGTCGGCGATGGCGGCGCCGATGGCGGTGGTGGCCGAGTTCGACTTGGGCGCGGTGGCCAGGTGGATCACCGCCTGGGCGAGGTTGAGCTGCGCTTCGGGCAACCCGACGTACTCGACCGCGTGCGCCGCGGCGGTCGCCACGCTCAGCGCCCCGGGGTCGGCCATGCCCACGTCCTCGCTGGCGAAGATGACCAGGCGACGGGCGATGAACCGGGCGTCCTCACCGGCGACCAGCATGCGGGCCAGCCAGTGCACCGCAGCGTCCACGTCCGAGCCGCGCATGCTCTTGATGAAGGCGCTGACCACGTCGTAGTGGGCGTCGCCGTCGCGGTCGTAGCGCACCGCCGCCACGTCGACGGCCTGCTCGGCGGTGGCGAGGTCGATCCGCCCACCACCGAGGGCCGTCGCGGAGGCGGCCGCCGCTTCCAGGGCGGTGAGTGCCTTACGGACGTCACCGGCGGCCAGCCGGACCAGGTGATCCTCGGCCTCGGTGGTCAGCACCAGCGCGCCGTCCAGGCCACGCTTGTCGGCGACCGCGCGGCGCAGCAGGCCCCGTACCGCCTCGTCGTCCAACGGTTGCAGGGTGAGCAGCACGCACCGCGACAGCAACGGTGAGATGACCGAGAAGTACGGGTTCTCGGTGGTCGCCGCCAGCAGGGTGACCGTACGGTCCTCGACGGCGGCGAGCAGCGAATCCTGTTGGGTCTTGCTGAAGCGGTGCACCTCGTCGATGAAGAGCACCGTTTGCGGGCCACCGGAACGACGCTGGCGGCGAGCCGCCTCGATCACCGCCCGGACGTCCTTCACGCCGGCGGAGAGCGCCGACATGGCGACGAAGCGGCGGTCGGTGGCCCCGGCCACCAGGTGCGCGATGGTGGTCTTGCCGCTGCCCGGCGGGCCCCAGAGGATCACCGACATCGGCGCCCCGCCGGAGACCAGCTGCCGCAGGGGTGCGCCGGGAGCGAGCAGGTGCTCCTGCCCGACGAGCTCGTCGAGCGTCACCGGGCGCATCCGGACGGGCAGGGGCGAATCGTCGGCCACCGCGGTGAAGCCGTCGACACCGGCGGGACCGTCGGGCGCGCTGCGCGACCCGGCGGGTTCACCGAGGGAGAAGAGGGCGTCGGACTCCATCACGAAGACAGTACCGGGCCGGGCCCACGACGCCGGAATCGCGCCGCGGGCCCGCCACCGGTGATCGGTTCCGGTCAGCCACGCCCGGGGCGACGGCCCCGGTACCAGCGGCCGCCGCCACCGCCGCGCGGGCCGCTGCCCACGCCGGCCAGGTAGAGCGAGAGCAGGAGCAACCCGATGAGTACGAGGGTGTTCCAGTTGAACAGGTCCGGCGCTCCGAAGTCGGTGCCGAGCAGGTCGAGCAGCAAAGCAAAGCCAAAGACGATGGCCGCGAGAATGGCGAGCATGTCGGTCCTCCGGTGGGGGTTCCCAGTAGGTCGGCGCGTGATGTACCCAATCGGTCGACTCGCCAATCTCCACGGTGGAGGTGGCCACGCCGCGACGGCCCGGCGGAGGCATTCGACCCCCGACTTCTAGGCTGGACCCCATGATCATCGACGACCAGGTGCTCCAGGACCGGAGCGCCGTTCTGGCCGCCGTCGGGCACCACCCGTTCGCCCGGCACGCGCTCGGGCGGGCCGGGCCGGTACGCGCGTACCAGCGTGATGGTGCCGTGCTGTGGGTGGTGCCGCCGGAACACGGGCCGGCCGGCTGCGCGATCGGCCCGGCCGAGCCGGCGCTGGAGATCTGTGTCGCGCTGGCCGCCGACGGGATGTTCCAGTCCGGACAGCGCCCGCACCTGCACCTGCCTCGACACGACCGCGGTCTGCTGGTCGACCGGCTGGCGGTGACCGAGCACAGCGACTGGGACTTCCACTGGACCGACACGGCGCCGCCGGCGCAGCCGGACGAACAGCCGGTGGTCCGCCTCACCGCGGCCGATCAGCCGGCGCTGGCGGCACTTGTCGAAGAGTCGTTCCCCACCAGCACCTCCCGGCCGGGCGACCCACGGGTGGTCGACTGGTACGGCATCTGGGCCGGCGACCGGTTGGTGGCGTGCGGCGCGGACCGCAGCCAGGGTGACATCGGCTTCCTGGCCGGCCTGACCGTCGCCTCCGACCAACGCGGTCGGGGGCTGGGCGCGTCCCTGACCGCCGGGATGACCCGGGCGCTGCTGGCACGTCACGACCTGGTCGGGCTCGGCGTCTACACGCACAACGTCGGTGCGGCGCGGCTCTACCGTCGGCTCGGCTACACCTTCACCCTCCCGCTCAGCTCGATCCGCCTCGCCTGACCGGCGTCTCGGCCGGCCAGGCGAGGGGTCGTCGCTAACGGTCGGCGGCGGGTACCGGGACCGCGGTCGGCTCGACGGCCGGAGCGCTCCGACGGCCGGCCAGCCAGGCGGGCAGGTAGAGCGGGGCGGCGACGGCCATCACCACAGCGCCGACCACCATCGCGGTGCTGATGCTGGTGCTGGCGGCGAGCGCGGTGAGCACCACCCCGCCGAACGCGGCGGCCGGTTGGGCCATCATCGAGTTCAGCGAGAGCACGCTGGTCCGGTACGGGCCGTCGACCTGCCGGTGCAGCAGCCCACTGTGCAGCGGGTTGGACGCGCCGTGCACGGTGTAGCAGGCCAGGTACGCGATCAGCACGCCGACCGGCCCGGCGAACAACCCCATCCCAACCACCGTCACGCCCTGCAGGATGCGCAGCAGGGCCGCACCCGGAGCGGCGCCGAACCAGCGCAGCAGCAGTGGGGTCAGTGCCGCGCCGGCGGCCGAGGCGAGCCAGGCGGCCGAGTTCGCCGGCCCGAGCAGCACCGCGGCGCGTTCCGGATCACCGATCACCTCGGCGAGTCGGACCGGCAGCAACGACTCGAAGGTGACCATGCCGAAGCCCCAGAACAGCTCGACGGCCACCAACGCCAGCAGCACCCGGGAACGACGCAGCAGCCCGACGGCCTGCCCGATCATCCGGGGCGCCTGGACCACCGAGGCCCGCAGCGCCGCGACCCCGGTGGCCGGCCGCTCCTCGACCAGCAGCACCACGAGCGCGACGAGCGCCGCCGCCTGCGCCACGATGGCGGCCAGCACGGGCACCGTGAGCGCGGTGACCGGCCCGATCGGGCCGAGCGCGATGAGACCACCGCTGAGCAGCGCGCCACCGCCGATGGCGCCGCCGACGACGGTGCCGGCGTAGCCGAGGCCACGCTCGTACTCGGCCTGCGGGTCGGCGGCCAGGGTGGCGTCGACGTACCAGGACTCCAACGGGCCGCTGTCCAACGCCCGGTAGATGCCCTGCAGAGCCCAGACCACGAAGAACAGCGCGAACGAGTCCGCCACGGCGAACAGCGCGAGGGAGACAAGGTTGAGCACCCCGGCGGCGAGCAGCACGGGTCGACGACCGAGAGCGTCGGCGAGCCCGCCGGTGGGCAACTCCAGCGCCAGCACCAGCAGCCCCTGAGCCGTGCCGACCAGGCCGATCTGCGGCAACGACAGGCCGCGCTCCTGCATCAGCAGGATCATCACCGGGATCATCAGACCGGTCGGCAGCCAGCGCAGGCCGTAGAGCGTGAGGTAACGACGCCGAACCTGACGTACGGTCAACGCGCTCACGCCGCCACCTCCGTTCGCGACTGCGGGGCTCGCAGACCCGGCCCACTCCTCGCGCTCACCAGCGCTCGTCCAGCCGTGGGAAGCCGGCCAGGAACAGGTGCACCGGCTTCACGTCAGCGCCCTCGGCCACGGCGTCGTCGCGGTAGCGCATCAGCACCGCCCACAACTCGTCGCTGAGGGCCCGCAGCCGGGTCGGGTCGAGCGGCAGCACCAGGTCACTCATGCCGACCGCGTCGCGCCAGTTGCGGGGTTGATGGTGCTCGACGGCCAGCCAGCGCTGGGCCAGGTCCGCCATCACGCGCACCTGGTCCGCCTGGATCCACTGCACGGCGGCACGGGCGTCCGGATCGTCGTCGAAGTCGGTGGGCTCGAAGTCGCTGACGTCGTGTGCCGACTGCCACCAGCGCTGCCGGCTGGTGCCCCGGGCGGGGTCCTCGGTCACGAGCCCCACCTCGGCGAGCTGCCGCAGGTGGTAGCTCGTGGCACCGGTGTTGGTGCCGAGCTTCTCGGCCAGGGCCGTGGCGGTCGCCGGGCCGTCGACGCGGAGCGAGCCGAGCAGCCTCATCCGCAGCGGATGGGCCAGCGTGCGGACCTGTCGGTTGTCCAGATGGACGCGGCGCGGCTCGGCCGGACCGCCGGGGGAAGGGCTCTCCATACACGCACACTATCTCTGCACATCTTCTATGCACAACTTCTGTGCATAGAAGATGTGCATCTGGTTCGTGCAGGAGTCGGTGGTTCAGGGAGTCAGGAGCTCACGAACCCCACGCAGCCGGGTGCGCAACAGGGCCGCCGCTCGCGCGCTGTCCAGGCGTACGTCCAAGGGGCGGACCAGGCCGGTGGCCGCGCTGGTGGTGGTCTTCAGTCCGGCCGGGTCCAGGCCGTACCGCCCGGCCACGAGCAGGCCCAGCTCGGCTCGGCTGACCGCGTCCGGGCCGGCCACGTTGAGCACACCGGCGTACGTCGAGGCGACCAGCTCCAGCACAGCGGCGGCCAGGTCGGCGACGTCGATCGGGCAGCGCAGCTCGTCGCTGAACAGGGTGGCCCGACCGGCGAGCGCGTCCCGGCAGAGCTGGATCTGCTTGCTGCCCTCCCCCACGATCAGGGAGGTCCGCACCAGCGCCGCGCCCGGGTCGATCGCCCGCACGGCGGTCTCGGCCGCCGCCTTCGCGGCACCGTACGCGTGCACCGGCGTCGGCGGCTCGTCGTCGGCGTACGGCACGGGTCGTCCGGCGTGCAGCGCGTCGCTGGACACGTGCACGAGCCGGGCACCCACCTCGGCGGCGGCGACCGCCACGTGCGCGGCACCGTCGGCGGTGACCGCCCAGTCGCCGTACCGATACGGGGTCCCGACAACGGCGTCCGGCCGTACCTCGGCGACCAGCGCGCGCACGGCGGACCGGTCGGTCACGTCCAGCCGCCGTGCCGCGACCCCCGGCACCGCGACCTCACCGGAGTGGAACGTCCCGACAACGGAGAACCCGGCGCTCACGCCCCGCCGACAGACCTCCCGCCCGACTAACCCACTACCCCCGACAACAAGCACCCGCATGCCAGCCCACTCCCCCGCCGCCGTCGATCATGAGGTTAACGAGCGACACGCCGTGGCGCGGCCCCGTCAACCTCATGATCGACGGCGCGATAGGGGGTCAGACCGGGTCTGCCACCGGGGCTGCGGGGCCGGCCGTTCCGGTGTGGGCGGTTGCGGCGGGCTTGGGCTTGGCGTCGATGCCGGCCTCGGTGCGCTGCTGTGCGGTGATCGGGGTGGGCGCACTGGTCAGCGGGTCGAAGCCACCCCGGGTCTTCGGGAACGCGATGACCTCGCGGATGGAGTCGGCACCGGCGAGCAGCATGCAGACCCGGTCCCAGCCGAAGGCGATGCCGCCGTGCGGCGGGGCGCCGTACTTGAACGCCTCCAGCAGGAAGCCGAACTTGTCCTGCGCCTCCTCGGGGGTGATGCCGAGCAGGTCGAAGACCCGCTTCTGCACGTCACCCCGGTGGATACGGATCGACCCGCCGCCGATCTCGTTGCCGTTGCAGACGATGTCGTACGCGTAGGCGAGGGCCCGGTCCGGAGCCTCCTCGAACCGGTCGACCCACTCCGAGTTCGGCGAGGTGAACGGGTGGTGCACGGCCGTCCAACCGCCCTCGTCCGTGCGCTCGAACATCGGCGCGTCGACCACCCAGCAGAACGCCCAGGCGCTCTCGTCGATCAGGCCGGACCGCTTGGCGATCTCGACGCGGGCCGCCCCGAGCAGCTCCTGCGCCTCCCGGGTGGTGGCGCTCGCGGCGAAGAAGACCGCGTCACCCGGCTTCGCGCCGACCGCGTCGGCGAGCCCACCCAGGTGCTCGGCGGAGAGGTTCTTCGCCACCGGGCCACGTGCCTCGCCGGTCTCCGCGTCCAGCACCACGTACGCCAGGCCGCGCGCGCCACGCGCCTTAGCCCAGTCCTGCCAGCCGTCCAGCTCCTTGCGGCTCTGCGCCGCGCCGCCCGGCATCACCACCGCGCCGACGTAACCGCCCGCGTCGATGGCCCCGGCGAAGACCCGGAACTCCGTGCCGCGCAGGTACTCGGTCAGCTCGGTCAGCTCGACGCCGTAGCGCAGGTCCGGCTTGTCCGAGCCGTACCGTGCCATCGCGTCGTGCCAGGTGATCCGCGGGATCGGACGGCTGATCTCGTGCCCGGCCAGGTCCTTCCACAGCGCCGAGACGATCGCCTCACCAAGGTCGATCACGTCGTCCTCGGTCACGAACGACATCTCGATGTCGAGCTGGGTGAACTCCGGCTGCCGGTCGGCGCGGAAGTCCTCGTCGCGGTAGCAGCGGGCGATCTGGTAGTACCGCTCCATGCCGCCCACCATCAGCAGCTGCTTGAACAGCTGCGGCGACTGCGGCAACGCGTACCAGCTGCCGGGCTGAAGCCGCACCGGCACCAGGAAGTCGCGGGCCCCCTCCGGCGTCGAGCGGGTCAGCGTCGGCGTCTCGATCTCCAGGAAGTCCCGCTCGTGCAGCACGCCCCGAGCCAGCTGGCTGGCGCGCGAGCGCAGCCGCAGCGCGTTCGCCGGGCCGCTGCGGCGAAGGTCCAGGTAGCGGTACCGGAGTCGGATGTCGTCGCCGGCCTCGATCTGGTCGTCCACCGGCAGCGGCAGCGGCGCCGCCTCGGAGAGCACCTCCAGCTCGACGACGGTCACCTCGACCTCGCCGGTGGGCAGCTCCGGGTTCTCGTTGCCGGCCGGGCGGCGGGTCACCTCACCGACGACCTTCACGCAGAACTCGTTGCGCAGCGCGTGCGCGTCCTCCTCGCGGAACACCACCTGGACAACGCCGGAGCCGTCGCGCAGGTCGACGAAGATGACCCCGCCGTGGTCGCGGCGGCGGGCCACCCAGCCGGCGAGCGTCACCGTCGAGCCGGCGTCCGCGGCGCGCAGGCTTCCGGCATTGTGGGTACGGATCACGGCTGGCAACTCCTCATCGTGGAACAGTCCTCACCCGCATTCTGTCAGGGGTGGCCGCCCCGCCTCCGGGCACCCGGCAGGCCGGCACGATTCGCTGGTGGGGTGGACCGGCGAACCCGGCTCCCCCGGCAGCCGCGCCGGTTAACGTGGCGAAATGCGGCCCGTACCGAACTGGGCCGTCGCCACGGCGGCGGCGGCACCCGTGCTGCTGGTGGCCGGTTGGACGGTGGCGGAGGCCCGACAGCCCGTCGGGTACGACCCCGTCCGGGACACCATCAGCGAGCTGGCAGGACAGGACGCCACCGACGCCTGGATCATGGTGGTGGCCCTGGTGCTGCTCGGCTGCTGCTACCTGTCGGTCGCTGCCGTCCTGCACGCGGCCGGGCTGCCCAGCCGCTTCCTGCTCGCGATCGGTGGGGTGGCCACCATCGCGCTCGTCGCCTTCCCCCGGCCGCCGGTCGGCGGTTCACTCAGCCACGGCGTCGCGGCGACGGTGGCCGTTCTCGCCCTGGTGCTCTGGCCGGCTGGCTCGGCACTGCGGCTGCCGCGCGGCCACGACACCGAGCACCCCACCCGACCGGAGCCGCCCTGGGCGTTCCGCCGGACGGTCGGGCTGAGCGCCACGCTCGTGCTGCTCGTGCTCTTCGGCTGGTGCGCGTTCGAGGTGACCAGTGGCTCCCGCACGGGGTTGGCCGAGCGGGTGACGGCGGTGGCGGTCTCTCTCTGGCCGCTGCTGGCGGTTCTCTCCGCCCGCCGGGCGCACCTCGCCTGGTCGACCGGCGGCACCGTACGCGTCGGCCCGGACCTGCCGACCATCGGCGTCGTACCCCCGGATCCCCTCGGACCACCGAGCGGGCCCGCTTCCGGGCGCCCCGACCGGCTGTCGTGAGTCGGCGGCCCGTCTGATCCTTCCGTCGCCCGCACGGCGGCCGGTGAGCCCGTGCGTGCGGCCCGGAAACAGCGCCGGTCTCGCATCGTTACGATCGCCCGATGTCCACCGTTCCCCGTTGGGCCCTGCTGTCAGCCGGCGGCGCACCACTGTTCCTTGTCGGCGGCTGGACCCTGGCGCAGGCCGCCCAGCCCGACGGATTCGACCCGGTGCGGCAGACCATCAGCGCGCTCGCCGCCACGGGTGCGGACCATCGCTGGATCATGACGGTCGGGCTGGCCGGTCTGGGGCTCTGCCACCTGACGACCGCGCTCGGCCTGGTCAGTGCCGCACCGGCGGGCCGAGCGCTACTCGCACTGGGCGGGCTGGCGACCCTGGTCGTGGGCGCATTCCCGCAGCACCCGACCGGTGACTCGACGACACACGCCGTGGCCGCCGGTGTGGCGTTCGGGGCGTTGGCCGTCTGGCCGGCCCTGGCGGTGCCCAGTCGCGCGAGGCGGTCCCTCGACCGGGAGCACCGCCACGCTCCGGCTGTCGTACGCCGGCTGGCGCTCGCGGCGGCGGTGGTCCTCCTCGCGCTGGTCGGCTGGTTCGCCGCCGAGCTCTTCACCGACGGAGCATTGATCGGGCTTACCGAGCGGCTGGCGGCGGCCGCCGAGGCGGGCGTACCGCTGGCCGCCGTGCTGGTCTCCCGGCGTCGACCGGGACCGTCCGGGCCCGGCTGAGCGTCGTCGTGTTCGGTGGCTGTCAACGCGACGCGGGCCGCCGGAGAGTTCCGACGGCCCGCGAGCGGTGCGTGGATCAGAAGACGCTGACGCCGTAGCGGCTGAGCGCCTCGGTGACCGGCTGGAAGAAGGTCGTGCCACCGGTGCGGCAGTTGCCGCTACCACCGGAGGTCAGGCCCAGGGCGGTGGTGTTGGCGAACAGCGAGCCGCCGCTGTCGCCCGGCTCGGCGCAGACGTTGGTGCGGATCAGACCGGAGACCGAGCCCTCGGCGTAGTTCACCGTGGCGTTGGTCGCGTTCACCGTGCCGCTGCGCAGGCCGGTGGTGCTGCCGGAGCGCTGCACCGACTGGCCGACGGAGGCGTTGCCGGCACCGGTGATGTCCCGGAAGCTGCCGTTGTAGAGGGAGACGTTGCCGGCGGCGTTGGCCGAGTTGTTGTGCCGCACGATGCCGTAGTCGTTGCCCGGGAAGCTGGTGCCGGTACGGCTGCCGAGCAGCGCGGTCTGAGCGGAGTTGGAGTACCAGCTGGCCGAGATGTTGGTGCAGTGCCCGGCCGTCACGAAGGAGTAGGTGCTGCCACTGCGCACGTTGAAGCCGAGCGAGCAGCGCCCGCCCCCGCCGGCGTAGATGGCCTGGCCGCCGGAGATCCGGGTGCTCAGCACGCCCGCCTCGGCCTCGACCCGGACCGCGCCGTTGGCGCGCGCGGCGGCGGCCTTGACCCGCTCCAGCTTGGCACCGGTGACGGTGCTGTCGACGGAGACGACGACCTGGTTGGTGACCGGGTCACTCCACCAGGCGGTGCCCGGGATCTTGGCGGAGCGCTCCAGCTCGGCCGTGGCCCGGTTGAGCTCGGCGGCGCCGCGGGTGACGTAGCGGACGACGGCGCCGGCCTTGCTCGCCTTGCTGGCGGCGGCGGCATCGGTCACCGTGACGACGGACTTGCCGCTGGCGTCGATGTACGAGCCGGCGGAACGGTCGCCGAGTTCCGCGGAGATCGCGGCGGCGGCGTCGGGCGACGCGGCAGGAGCGGCCTGGGCGGGCGCGCCGATGAGCGAGCCGACGACCAGGGTTCCGGAAACGGCGACTGTGGCCGCAACACGGAATAAGGACCTCGTGGGTCGCATGTAACAAACCTCCTGGGCGGGGGAGCGGGTCTACCGGGGGCGGCTGACCCGAGGGCAACCCGGCCGATCTGGGGAAACCGGCCGGATGAGACTGAAGTATTCACATACTTAAGATCATTAACAAGGCTTGGATTCGCCCGAATTCGTCGACCCCGTCTGGCCGCGCGGCCGCAACACCCCCGACACGTTGGCGAACAGCCACCGTCACGCCCAATCGACGACCGCCACACTTTCGGCGCGTACGGTCATCAATGCCTTCTCCGAGTCTCCGCTCAGCGCGGGGCGCGGCGGGCGTCGGGTCAGGGGGTACGGCGTCGGGCACCGGGGCCCGGGCTGGGCACCACGTCACGTGGCTGGCCCACGTCGTGGCCGTCGGCGCAGCGCAGGTCGGCGCGTACCTCGGCGCCGCAGTCGCGGTGCGTGACGCGCAACGGTGGGCCCTCCGCGTCGGCGAGGTACCGGTCGCCCCACGCGAGGACGGCGACCAGCACCGGCCACAGGTCCAGGCCCTTGTCCGTGAGCCGGTACTCGTGGCGCAGCCGACTGCCGGGCTCCCGGTACGGCTCGCGACCGAGCACGCCCTGCTCCACCAGGGTGGCGAGCCGGTTGGTCAGCACCTGGCGCGGAATGCCGGTGCGTACCCGCATGTCATCGAAGCGGCGCACGCCGGTGAACACCTCACGGAGGACCACCAGCGTCCACCGCTCACCGAGGACCTCCATCGCGCGGGCGATGGTGCAGTTCTCCACTGACCAGTCCAGAGCCGCGGGTCGCATCCGACCAGGCTAGATCTCGTTGACAGACTCAGCAACAGGCTGCCAGGCTGCGTCCATGACGCAGACGCAGGACCCAGTGCGTAGCCGTACCTTCACGTGGGCGGACCCGGCGACCAACGCCGCCCAGGTCGGTCGGCGAAGCGGCCTCGACATGCTCCGGGCGATGATCGCCGGCGAGCTGGCCGCGCCGCCGGTGATGCACCTTCTCGACATGGCCAGGATGGAAGCCGACGAGGGCCGTGTCGTCGTCGAGCTGACTCCACAGGAGTTCCACTACAACCCGCTCGGCAGCGTCCACGGTGGCGTGCTCTCGACCCTGCTGGACACCGCCGCGGCGTGCGCCGTGCACACCACCCTGCCCGCCGGGGTGGGCTACACCTCGCTGGACCTCAACGTGAAGTTCCTCCGCCCGGTCACCGTCGACAGCGGCACCCTGCGCTGCGAGGGCACCGTGCTGCAACGCGGCCGCCGTACGGCCCTGGCCGAGGCCCGCATCACCGACGCCACCGACCGCCTGGTAGCCCACGCCACCAGCACCTGCCTCCTCCTCCCCCTCCCCCGACCCTGACCCCGACCCCTGACCCCTGACCCTCCCCTCACGCCCGCCCTCGCCGCGGTGATCATGGGGTTAGCGGGCGCTTCGAAGATGGACAGACCCGCCAACCTCATGATCAACAAGGGCTGGGCAAGGGGTGGGGTGGGGTGGATGGGGGTGGGGGGTGGGGGGTGGGGGGTTGGGTTTTAGCGGAGGGCTAGGCGGGCGGCTCGGGCGTCGCGCTTCTCCTCGAAGCGGCTCGCGGCGCGGTCCAGGCTCTCCAACTGGGCGGCGAGCTGCTCGCGGGCGGCCTCACCGTCGGCGTTGAGGCCGGTCACGTTGAAGACGTCCCACTGACGCAGGACCGGCTGCAGCACCTCGTCGCGGTGCTGGCGCAGGTCGTAGATGCCGGCCAGGGCGATCGCCACCGACTTGCGGGCGAACCCGTCGATGCCGCTGCCCGGCATCTGGAAATCGGCCACCACGTCGGCGACGGCCCGCATGGCCTGACTCGGGGCCAGCTCGAACGCGGCAGCGAGCAGGTTGCGGTAGAAGACCATGTGCAGGTTCTCGTCGGCGGCCACCCGGGCCAGCAGCGCCTCGCAGGTGGGGTCGCCGGTGGCCTTGCCGGTGTTGCGGTGCGAGATGCGGGTGGCCAGCTCCTGGAACGAGACGTACGCCAGCGAGTGCAGCACCTCGTCGCCGTGGGCGTTGGTGTAGCCCTCCGACATGTGCGTCATCCGGGCCCGCTCCAACGCCACCGGGTCGACCGCCCGGCTGACGGTCAGGTAGTCGCGGATCGCGACGCCGTGCCGGCCCTCCTCGGCGGTCCACCGGTGCACCCAGGTGCCCCACGCGCCGTCGCGTCCGAACAGGGTCGCGATCTCGTGGTGGTACGAGGGCAGGTTGTCCTCGGTCAGCAGGTTCACGATCAGCGCGGTGCGGGCCACGTCCGGGATGGTGGAGTCGGTCGGTGACCACGCCTCGCCGCCGAGCGGCCCGTCGAAGGTCCGCCCTTCACTCCACGGCACGTACTCGTGCGGGAACCACTCCTTGGCGAGCGAGAGGTGGCGGTCCAGGTTGCGTGCGACAACCGGCTCCAACTCGACGAGCAGCGCGGTCTGGCTCACTGTGGTGCTGACGGTCACGAGAAACTCCCTACGGTGGCGTAACTTACGCTACCGTAGGTCCCCGCGGCCGTCAGCGCCAGTGGGGACGCTCAACCGACAGTGGGTTTGAGGTCTCCCGGGGGTGGCGTCCACTCCCCCGCACCCGCCGTGACCTGCTCACCGGAGCGGATGTCCTTCACCTCGTCCGGCGCTCCCTCGGCACCGGGGAACCACACGTACGGGATTCCGCGCCGCTCGGCGTAACGGATCTGCTTGCCGAACTTCGCCGCGCTCGGCGACACCTCGGTCGGCACCCCGCGCCGCCGCAGCGCCTCGGCCACCCGGTTGCTGGCCGTACGGTGCTCCTCGCTGGTCACCGCGACGAGCACGGCGGTCGGCACCTCCCGCGAGACCGACAGCTCCCCCGCGCCGAAGAGCAGACCGAGCAGCCGGGTCACCCCGATCGAGATCCCCACCCCCGGGTACGAGACAGCGCCGGCGCTGGCCAGATTGTCGTACCGGCCGCCGGAGCAGATGGAGCCGAAGCGCTCGTAGCCGCGCAGCTGGGTCTCGTAGACGGTGCCCGTGTAGTAATCCAGCCCACGGGCGATGCGCAGGTCCGCCACGCAGAGGCCGGGCGAGTGCTCGGCGGCGGTGTCCACCACCCGGACCAGCTCCTCGATGCCCTCGTCGAGCAGCGGGTCGCTCACCCCGAGCGCCCGGACGGCGTCGGCGAACGAGGCGTCCGGGGCGGAGATCTCGGCCAGCGCCAGGCACGCCTTGGCCTGCGCCTCGCTCGCCCCGGCGGTCTGGGCCAGCAGCTCGGCCACCTTCGCCGGGCCGATCTTGTCGAGCTTGTCCACGGCCCGCAGCGCCGCCTCCGGGTCGGTCAGCCCGATGCCCCGGTAGAAACCCTCGCAGATCTTGCGGTTGTTGACCTGGATCGTCACCGGCGGGATCGGCAACGACCGCAAGGCGTCGCCGATGACCAGCGGCATCTCCGCCTCGTGGTGCGCGGCCAGAGTGTCCCGGTCGACGATGTCGATGTCGGCCTGGACGAACTCCCGGTAGCGGCCCTCCTGCGGCCGCTCGCCCCGCCACACCTTCTGGATCTGGTAGCGGCGGAACGGGAAGCTCAACTTGCCGGCGTTCTCCAACACGTATCGGGCGAACGGCACGGTCAGGTCGAAGTGCAGGCCGAGCTGGTCGTCACCACCGGCACCCTCGGCGTCGGCGTGCAGCCGCCGGATCACGTAGACCTCCTTCGAGGTCTCGCCCTTGCGCAGCAGCTGGTCCAGCGGCTCCACGGCGCGGGTCTCCAGCGGCGCGAAGCCGTACAGCTCGAAGGTGGCCCGGATCCTGTCGAGCACGAACTGCTCGATCATCCGCTGTCCGGGAGTCCACTCCGGGAAGCCGGAGATGGGCGTGGGCTTGCTCATCGGCGTACTCCTTGCGGTTCCGCGCCGGTGGCGCGGTGGTGTCGTGGGTCCGCGCGCGGCGCGGACAGAAGATCTAGAGGCCCCGGGTGGGAGCGGCCGGCGACGTGCCAGCCACCTCGATGAGGTACGGGTTGCTGGCGCGCTCGCGGCCGATGGTGGTGCTGGGGCCGTGGCCGGGCAGCACGACGGTGTCGTCGGCCAGCGGAAGGATCTTGTCGCGCAGGCTGGTGAGCATGGCCGGCATGCTCCCGCCCGGCAGGTCGGTGCGGCCGATCGACCCGGCGAAGAGGACGTCACCGGAGAGGCACAGCTCGTCAGCCTCCCAGCCCGACCCCGCGCCCGGCAGCCGGAACAGCACCGACCCGCCGGTATGGCCCGGCGCATGGTCGACGGCGATCTCCAGGCCGGCGAGCGTGAGGGTGGCGCCGTCGGTCAACTCCGCCACGTCCTCCGGCTCGGTGTAGCTCAGCCGGCCGCCGAAGAGCGACGTCAGGTCGGTCGAGAGGCCCTTCGACGGGTCGGCCAACATCTCCCGGTCACCGGGGTGCACGTACGCCGTGATGCCGCGTGCGCCGCAGACCGGCGCGACCGAGAAGGTGTGGTCGAGGTGGCCGTGGGTGAGCAGCACGGCGGCCGGATGCAGGCGGTGCTCGGCGAGCAGCGCGTCGAGCTGGTCGAGCACCCCGATGCCCGGGTCGACCACCACGCACTGCTCCCCCGGCGCGGTGGCAACCACGTAGCAGTTGGTGCCGAAGGCGTCCGCGGGAAAGCCGGCCACGAGCACAGGCGCTGTCCTTTCCGTCGAGCAGCTGTCGTCCTGCACAGCAGCCTATCGGGCGGGCCGAGCGAGTTTGCCGCGTCCGTCCCACACGTCCCGTCAGGCACAGTGACAACCTCCGATAAGCGCTGCTCGGGATGGGGTGGACCTCGTACACCACATTCCCAGTCACTAGCCGTACACTCTGGCGGGCGTGTGGCGCGGCACACGTGACGCCCGGACGGGCCGGGGCGACCGGCCGCCGGCGACGACCAGGTAGAGGAAAGGGGAGCACCGGTGGCTTCCAGCAGGGACCGGCAGCGCAAACTGGCGCGGGCCAAGCTCGACCGGCAGTTGGCCCGCCGGGCCGCCTCGACGCGGCGCCGACGGCAGATCCAGGCCGGAGTCGGCGCCGCTCTGATCCTCGTGCTGGTCGTGGCCGGCTCAGCCTGGGCGCTCGGGGCCTTCGACTCCGACCCGAAGCAGAACACGGCCGCGGAGGACACCTGCCTCTGGACGCCACAGGACGCGACGGCCAACACCAACCTCAAGGACGTCGGCACGCCGGCCACCAAGGATCTGCCCACCGACGGCACCCGGGCGATGACCGTGACCACCAACCAGGGCGCGCCGATCACCGCGGAACTGAACCTGACCAACTCTCCGTGCGCGGCGGCGAGCATCGCCCACCTGGCGAGCCGGTCGTTCTACGACAACACCAAGTGCCACGAGATCACCGCCGAGGGCGCGCTGCGCTGCGGCGACCCCAGCGGCACGGGTCTTGGTGGGCCGACCTACTCGTTCTACGACGAAGAGGTGCCGACCGTGCCGTCGGCGTCGCCGTCGGCCAGCCCGGCCCCCGGCCAGCCGCCGACGTACCCCAAGGGCACGGTGACGATGGTCTCCAACCCGCCTGGCAGCAACGGCAGCCAGTTCCTGATCTTCTTCAAGGACTTCACCACCGCCGACCCGAAGTACCCGGTCATCGGCCGGGTGACCGGCGGGCTTGACGTGGTGGAGAAGATCGGCGCCCTCCCGACCGTGGACAATGGGACCGGGGCGAAGGTCAAGCCCAGCACCGATGTGACGATCCAGAGCCTCACGGTCGGTGAGCCGGTCACCGGTGCGGCACCGGCTCCGTCGGCCTCCGGCACCCCGGCCAGCAGCCCGAGCGCCGGCTGACCGGGCGCCACCAACCACCCAAGCGGCACCCAGCAGCAGACAGCCAGGAGGATCCAGGCGTGACGTCCACCAGAGAGCGGCAGCGCGCGGCGGCACGCGCCCGGCTCGAGAAGGAGATGGCCGAGCGCGCGGCCAAGGCCCGCAAGCGCCGGCAGACGACGGCGATCGTCAGCGCGGCTGCCGCGCTGGTGCTCGTGGTCGCCGGCACCGTCTGGCTGGCGGTGAGCCTCGGCGGCGACGACGACAAGGGCGACACCGCCGCGCCGGCGGCCGGTGCGGCCGAGTGCGCGTACAACGCGCTGCCCACCGACCAGCGGCCCCCGCAGATCAAGGACGTGGGGTTACCGAGCAACCAACAGTCCGCCACGGGCGTGCAGACCATGACGATCGACACCAACCTCGGCCCGATCACGGCCAAGGTCGACCGCTCGCTGGTGCCGTGCACGGCGGGCAGCTTCACCTACCTCGCGGAGAAGAACTTCTTCGACAACACCAAGTGCCACCGCCTCGTGAGCGAGGGCATCAAGGTGTTGCAGTGCGGTGACCCCAGCGCCACCGGCAACGGCTGGAGGGACACCGACGGCCAGGGCGGCCCGAGCTACCGCATGGCCGAGGAGAACCTGCCCACCGACAAGCGCCCGCCGTACCCGGAGGGCGTCATCGCGATGGCCAAGTCGCAGGATGCCGGGAGCACCGGCAGCCAGTTCTTCATCGTCTACGGCGACTCGCCGCTGGACCCGGCGTACACCGTGCTGGGCACCATCACCGGCGGCATGGACCTGGTCAAGGACGTGGCCAAGGCCGGCGACGACGGGGCGTTCGCCCAGCAGGCCGGCGGCGGCCACCCGAAGAAGGAGGTCATCATCAAGGACCTCACGATGAGCAACCCGCAGGGCTGACCCCACGCGCACGACGAAGCGCCCGCCGGCTGAGCCGGCGGGCGCTGTCGTGTTCCCAGGGTACGGGGTACGGGCGCTCAGGCCCCGGAGGTGACCCGGTAGGCGTCGAAGACGCCGTCGACCTTGCGAACCGTGGCCAGCAGGTGGCCCAGGTGCTTCGGGTCGGCCATCTCGAAGCTGAACCGGCTCACCGCCACCCGGTCGCGGGTGGTGGTGACGGTAGCGGAGAGGATGTTGACCCGCTCGTCGGAGAGCACCCTGGTGACGTCGGCCAGCAGCTTGTGCCGGTCCAGGGCCTCGACCTGGATGGCGACCAGGAACGTCGACGCGGAGGTGAGCTTCCAACTCACCTCGACGACCCGCTCGCTCTGCGCGCGCAGGTCCTCGGCGTTGGCGCAGTCGTCGCGGTGCACGCTGACCCCGCCGGAGCGGGTGACGAAGCCGAACACCGAGTCCGGTGGGACCGGGGTGCAGCAGCGGGCCAGCTTGATCCAGACGTCGCTGACGCCTCGGACCACCACGCCCGGGTCGCTGCTGCTCTGCCGGCTGCGTGGCGGCCGGGTGGCGACGGCGGTCTCGGCGATGTCCTCCGCCGCGCCCTCCTCGCCGCCGTACGCGGCCATCAGCTTCTGCACCACCGACTGCGCGGAGACCTGACTGTCGCCGACCGCCGCGTAGAGCGACGCCACATCGGCCAGGTGCAGGTCCCGGGCGATCGACATGAGCGCGTCGGAGGTGAGCATCCGCTGCAACGGCATGCCCTGCTTGCGCATCGCCTTGACGATCGCGTCCTTGCCGGCCTCGATCGCCTCCTCGCGCCGCTCCTTGTTGAAGTACTGGCGGATCTTCGTCCGGGCGCGCGGGCTCTTGACGAAGCCCAGCCAGTCCTGCGTCGGGCCGGCCGTCTCGGACTTCGACGTGAAGATCTCGATCACGTCGCCGTTGGACAGCGTCGACTCCAGCGGCACCAGCTTGCCGTTGACCCGCGCGCCGATGCACTTGTGCCCCACCTCGGTGTGCACCGCGTACGCGAAGTCCACTGGCGTCGACCCGGTCGGAAGCGGGATGACGTCACCCTTCGGGGTGAAGACGTACACCTCCTGGCTGGACAGGTCGAAGCGCAGCGCGTCGAGGAACTCGCTCGGGTCGGCCGCCTCACGCTGCCAGTCGAGCAACTGCCGCAGCCAGGTCATCTCGTCGATGTGCGCGGGCGGGCCGACGATCTGCGTGCCCTTGTGCTCCTTGTACTTCCAGTGCGCGGCGATGCCGAACTCCGCGGTGCGGTGCATCGCGTACGTGCGGATCTGCATCTCCACCGGCTTGCCGGTGGGTCCGATGACCGTGGTGTGCAACGACTGGTACATGTTGAACTTGGGCATCGCGATGTAGTCCTTGAACCGGCCCGGCACCGGCTGCCAGTTGGCGTGGATGACCCCCAGCGCCGCGTAGCAGTCCCGAACCGTGTCGACCAGGATCCGCACACCGACCAGGTCGTAGATGTCGTTGAAGTCGCGACCCCGCACGATCATCTTCTGGTAGATCGAGTAGAGGTGCTTCGGCCGGCCGGTGGTCTCCGCCTTGATCTTGGCGGCCTTCAGGTCGGTCTGCACCTTCTGCGTCACCTGCCGCAGCAGCGCCTCACGCTGCGGCTGGTGCTCCCCGATCAGCCGGTTGATCTCCTCGTAGCGCTTCGGGAACAGCGTGCCGAAGGACAGGTCCTCCAGCTCCCACTTGATCGTGTTCATACCGAGCCGGTGCGCCAGCGGCGCCAGGATCTCCAGCGTCTCCTTGGCCTTCTGCTCCTGCTTGGGGCGGGGCAGGAAGGTCAGGGTGCGCATGTTGTGCAGCCGGTCGGCCAGCTTGATCACCAGCACCCGCGGGTCCTTGGCCATGGCCACGACCATCTTGCGGATCGTCTCGGCCTTGGCCGCGTCACCCAGCTTGACCTTGTCGAGCTTGGTGACGCCGTCGACCAGCAGGGCGACCTCGCCACCGAAGTCGGCGCGCATCTGGTCGAGGGTGTACTCGGTGTCCTCGATGGTGTCGTGCAGCAGCGCGGCGACCAGCGTGGTGGTGTCCATCCCCAGGTTGCCGAGGATCGTCGCCACGGCGAGGGGGTGGGTGATGTAGGGGTCACCGGACTTGCGGTACTGCCCGGAGTGCCACCGCGCGGCCGTGTCGAAGGCGCGCTGGAGCAGCCGGGCGTCCGCCTTGGGGTGGTTGTCCCGGTGGCTGGCGATGAGCGGCTCCAGCACCTCGCTGACCTGGGAGGTCTGCCAGGGCGCGTTGAACCGGGCCAGCCGGGCCCGGACCCGCCGACCGGTGGGCGCGTTGGACAGCCCGAACCCGCCGCTGGGTGACGGGTCGATGCCGGCGTCGGTCGGGAACGGCACCACGACGCCATCGGCGCCAGGGGACGCCTCGACGCTCGGCGGGCCGCTGGTCGGATTCACCGCGCTCTCGCCGGGAGCCCGGCCGGAGCCGTTGCCGTTGCCCGTCACCCGGGCCGGCGCGTCGCCTGTCGGGTCGGTCACCGAGCCGTCAGCGTCGCCTGTCGGGTGCACCGTGCCCTCCGCCGGAGGGACGACATCGTGGGACACCGGCCTCCTCACCGCTCGCCGGAAACACGCCGACCGAAGATCGGCCGGCCTGGTCTCGCCCGCCGGACGGGGATACCGCCGGCGTCAGCAAAGGGCAATGCTACCCGCACGGACGGCCCCCTGCCGCTCCGCCGGACGGTCGGCGCCGCGTCCATCCGACCGGTCCGGGACCAAACGGTCAGCAGAGTACCGACCGGCTCAAACAGTCAACAGGGCGTGGACGGGACGCGGCGCCAGTCGCTCGCGCCCACCCAGGAAGCCGAGTTCCAGCAGCACCGTGAAGCCGGCGACGGTGCCGCCGGCCCGCTCGACCAGGTCCAGCGTCGCCTCGGCCGTGCCACCGGTGGCCAGCACGTCGTCGACCACCAACACCCGGTGCCCGGCGGTGAAGGCGTCCTCGTGCACTTCGAGGGTGGCCTCGCCGTACTCCAACTCGTAGGAGACCGAGTGCGCGGGGCGCGGCAGCTTGCCGGCCTTGCGCACCGGCACCACGCCCACCCCGGTCGCGTACGCGATGGCCGCCGCGACGACGAACCCGCGCGCCTCGATGCCGACCACCACGTCGAAGGTGTCCCGCCCGTGGTGGGCGACGATCCCGTCGATCACCTCACGGAAGACCGCGCCGTCGGCGAACAGTGGCATCAGGTCCTTGAACATGACGCCGGGCTTGGGAAAGTCGGGCACGTCCAGCACCCGACTGGCGACCAGTCGGGCCACCTCCGGGCCACTGTCCCCGTGCACTGCGGCGCTGTGGGTCTCCGTCACGGCTGTTTCGCTCTCCTTCGACGACGAACGGCGTCCGGCAACAGCATGCCGGACGCCGTTCGGGTGTTTCCTGTCGGGTCAGCGCCGCTTGGCGCCACCCGGACGGTTGCCGCCACCACCCGGGCGACCGCCCCGGGCACCGGTGGACCGCTTGCCCGCCGGCCGAGCGCCCACCTTGGGGGCGGCACCGGCCAGCGCGGCGGCGTCCTGGTCGACCGGCTCGTCGGTCGCGTCGGCCTGGGCCACCGGGCTCGCGGCAGCACCCTTACCGGTGACCTCGCCGCGGCCGATCGCGCCCCGCCGGGTCAGGACGCGCTTGTTGTGCGCCTGGATCCGCGGGTCGTAGTTCTTCAACAGCGCCAGCAGCGGCGTGGCCACCAGGATGGAGGTCAGGAACGCCACCGCCATACCGACGAACAGCACCAGACCCAGGTCCTTCAGCGTGCCGGCACCGAGCAGGCCGGCACCGATGAAGAGCAGACCACCGACCGGCAGCAGGGCCACCACCGAGGTGTTCAACGACCGCATCAGGCTCTGGTTGACGGCCAGGTTGGACGCCTCGGCGTACGTCTGGTTGTTGTTGGCGGTGATGCCCCGGGTGTTCTCCTGGACCTTGTCGAAGACCACCACCACGTCGTAGAGCGCGAAGCCCAGGATGGTGAGGAAGCCGATGATCGTCGACGGGGTGACCTCGAAGCCGACCAGCGAGTAGATGCCGGCGGTGAGGATCAGGTTCGTGATCAGCGAGGCTACCGCGGCCACGGCCATCCGCCACTCGAACCGCAGGATCAGGTAGACCATCACCAGCGCGATGAAGATGACCAGACCGAGTAGGGCCCGCTCGGTCACCTGGCTGCCCCAGGCCTCACTGACCTGGTTGTCGCTGATCTGGTCGGCGCTGATGCCGAGATCCTCGGCGATCTGGGCCTTGACCGCGGTGGCCTGGTCGGCGGTGAGCTGCGGGGTGCGGAGCTCGTAGGAGTCGCCGCCCGGACCGCCGACCTTCTGCGTGGTGGCCACCGTGACGCCGGTGTTCTCGGCGGCGAGGGCCGAGTTGACCTCCCGCTCGGCGTCGTCCAGGGTGCCGACGCTGGCCGGCACCTGGAACGAGTTGCCGCCGGCGAACTCGATGCCCAGGCTGAACCCACGGATCGAGAAGCTGAGGATCGCGATCAGGACCAGGACTCCGGCGACGCCGAACCAGAGCTTGCGTCGACCGACGATGTTGAGACCGGCCTCGCCGTTGTAGAGGCGGCTCGCCAAACCGTTTTCAGCCATCTCAGGCCTCCTTGGCGCGCGGGTTGCGGGGCTGAGTCGGCTGGTTACGAGCCGGCAGTGCTCGGCCCAGACCGCTGACCCGCGGGGACAGGAACGCCTGGGTCCGGGCGAACATCGTCATGATCGGGTGCCGGAAGAGGAAGACCACGACCAGGTCCAGCACGGTGGCGAGGCCGAGCGCGAACGCGAAGCCCTTGACGGTGCCGACCGAGACCACGTAGAGCACCACGGCGGAGAGCAGGGTGATCGCGTTGGCCGAGATGATCGTCCGACGGGCCCGGATCCAGGCGCGGGGCACCGCGCTACGCGGGCTGCGCCCCTCCCGGATCTCGTCTTTCAGTCGTTCGAAGTAGATGACGAACGAGTCCGCCGCCACACCGAGCGAGACGATCATTCCGGCGATGCCGGCGAGGGTGAGCGTGAAGCCGATCTGCCGGCCGAGCACCACCAGCGCGCCGAAGACCAGCAGCGCGGAGAGGATGAGGCTCAGGAAGATCACCGAGCCGAGCAGCCGGTAGTAGAAGAACGCGTAGATGATGACCAGCAGCATGCCGATGCCGGCAGCGAGCAGACCGGCGCGCAGGTGGCTGGCACCCAGCGTGGCGGTGACGTTCTGCGCTTCCTGCTGCTCGAAGGTCACCGGCAGCGCGCCGTAGCGGAGCTGACCGGCGAGGGTGCTGGCGTCCTTCTGGGTGAAGGTGCCGGTGATCTGAGAGTTGCCGGTCAGCACGCCCTGGATCTCCGGGGAGGAGACGATCTTGTTGTCCAGCACGACGGCCACTCGGCACTTGCCGTCCTGGCCCAGGGCGGTCGCGTCGCAGGCCTGACCCTCGTTGTTGAACGCCTCACGGGTCAGCGAGGTCCACTTGCCCTGGCCGTCGCCGGTGAAGTCCAGGCTGACCACCCAGGCGTTGGTCTGGTCGAGCACCGCGTCGGCGTCGGACACGTCGGTGCCTTCGACCTTGGCCTGGTCGAGCAGGTACTTCGTCGCGCCGTCCTCGCAGGAGACCACCTGCTGCTTCGGGTCGGAGATCGACGCCGGGGGGCGCTGGTCGAGCTGCGCGCAGCCGATCGTCGGCACGTTGAACTGCATCTGCGCCGGCAGCACCGCGACCTCCTGCGGAGACAGCGTGCCGAACGGCTTGAGCTTCTCGGCCAACGACGGATCGGCGGTCAGATCGGCTGGGGCCTGCAATCCGTTGGCGGCCTGCCACGCGGCGGCGCCGACCTTCTGCTCGACGACCTTGCGCTGCTGTTCGACGCTGGCCGGCACCGGCTCGGTGCTGGCGCTCGGCGCGGCGGCGCTCGGCGAGGCCGTGGCGGACGCGGAGGGGGTAGGCGTGGCGCTGGGCGACGCCGGGGCCATCCCGCCCTGACCGCCGCTGGGCGACGAGGTCACCTTCGGCGAGGCGCTGCCGGACGGGGTCGCGGCACCGGACGGGGTCGCGCTGCCGGTCGGCGCGGCGCTGCCGGACGGGGTCGGCGTGGCGGCGGGCGGCGCCTCGGCCACCCCGCTGCCGGACGCGCCCTTGAGCACCTTGCGGAAGCGCAACTCGGCCGCTTCGCCCACGTCGTCGAGGTTCCGGTTCTCACCGGGCAGGGAGATGACGATGTTGCGGTTGCCCTCGGTGACCACCTCGGCCTCGGCCACGCCGAACGCGTTGACCCGACTCTCGATGATCTCGCGGGCCTCCTCGAGGTTCTCCGCCGTCGGGGGCTTGCCGTCGACGCTGTTGGTCGCCTCCAGTGTCACCCGCGTGCCGCCGATGAGGTCCAGGCCGAGCTTGGGCTCGAGCCGGTCCTTCCAGCTGCCGCTGGCGCCGGCGAAGAACACCAGAAGATAGAGGACCACGAAGATGAACCCGAGCACGGCGAGCTGCCGCCCGGGGCGCATCTGTCCCTGAGGTGGTGCCACGGCTGTCCTGTCTCCCTGTACGGTCGCGCCGCTGTCACAGCGGCGGCGGTGTCGGGCCGGGGGTCCCGCCCGACGGGTCTGCCTTGAGCCGACGGAATGCCGACACGAGGACCGGGCGCCCCCGGCGCGGAACGCCGACGGTCACGGGAACGTGCCGACGCCCGGCGTCGACCCAACTATCCAGTTTTCACGTCTCGCCCGCTGCCCCGTCCGGGCGCGACGACCCCGGAAGGCGGCCCGGCCGTACGCCGCAATCGCCGCTCCCCGAGGGAAGGGGTCACTCCTTGACGGTGTCCGCGTCCTCGGTGACCGGCTCGCTCGGCAGCTCCGCGCGGGTGACCACCCGCGCGATGGCCGGGCGGGCGTACCGGGTCTGCACGCCCGGGGCGACCTCGATCAGGACGGTGTCGTCCTCGATGCCGGTGACAGTGCCGTAGAGCCCACCGATGGTCACGACCTCGTCGCCGGGGCCGAGGTTGGACTGCATCGCCTCTGCCTCTTTGCGGCGCTTCTGCTGCGGCCGGATCATCATGAAGTACATGACACCGAAGAGCAGGGCGATCATCAGGATCGGCGTGAAACCGCCGGCCCCGCCACCCGCTGCTGCCAATTGCACGGTTACTGACCTTCCCATTGGCCACCTGCCCGGCACCGGGGTGCCGGAGCGGAGGCGGATTCTCACGTCCTGTACAGACCGCGGCGAAGTCTAAACCCTGCACCTGGGAACGCCGAATGCGGCACAGATCACGTTCACATCACGGCTGATCGACGTCCAAGGAGAACAAGTCGGGCACAGGTGCGCTATCCGCACCAAATGTACCATTCGGTGGCGTGCGCCCCAGATGCCGCCAAGCGGCCTCGGTCGCCACCCGCCCCCTCGGCGTACGGGCCAACAGCCCAGCCCGCACCAGGAACGGCTCGCAGACCTCCTCGACCGTGTCCGGCTGCTCCCCCACCGCCACCGCGAGGGTGGACAACCCGACCGGGCCGCCCCGGAACGAGTCGACCAACGCGGTCAACACCGCCCGGTCCAGCCGGTCCAGGCCGAGCGCGTCCACGTCGTACACGATCAGGGCCGCACGCGCCGTGTCGAGATCGACCACCCCGTCCGCCCGGACCTCGGCGTAGTCGCGGACCCGGCGCAGCAGCCGGTTCGCGATCCGGGGCGTGCCCCGGGACCGACCGGCGATCTCGGTGGCGCCCTCCGGGGTGATCGGCACCCCCAGGATCCGCGCCGAACGGTGCAGCAGCGTCTCCAGATCCGCCGGCGCGTAGAAGTCGAGGTGCGCCACGAAGCCGAACCGGTCCCGCATCGGCCCGGTCAACAGACCCGAACGGGTCGTCGCGCCGACCAGGGTGAACGGCTCGACGTCCAGCGGGATCGCCGTCGCCCCGGGCCCCTTGCCCACCACCACGTCGACCCGGAAGTCCTCCATCGCGCTGTACAGCAACTCCTCTGCCGGCCGCGCGATCCGATGGATCTCGTCGATGAAGAGCACGTCGCCCTCGGCGAGGCTGGTGAGGATCGCCGCCAGATCGCCGGAACGCTCGATCGCCGGGCCGCTGGTCACCCGGATGCCCGCGCCCAGCTCGGCGGCGACGATGTTGGCCAGACTCGTCTTACCCAACCCGGGTGGGCCGGACAGCAGGATGTGGTCCGGCGGCGACCCCCGCCGCATCGCGCCCTGCAACAACAGGTCGAGCTGGTCGCGTACCCGATCCTGGGCGATGAACTCGGCCAGCCGCCTCGGCCGCACCGTGGCCTCCGCGTCCCGATCGGCGTCGCTGACGTACGCCGAGACGAGCCCCTCGGTCTCACTCATCGTGCGGCCCGGGCGGTCATCGGGTGCGGCCCAGCAGTCGGATGGCCTGCTTGAGCAGGACCGGCACCGGCGGGGTCTCACCCTCGATCGACTCCGCCACCGCGGCCACCGCCTGATCGGCCTGCCCGGCCGTCCAGCCCAGCCCCACCAGCGCCTGCCGGACCTGGTCGGGCCAGCTGCCGCGGGTCACCCCCGCCGCCCCGTCGGCGCCGATCGGCACCGGGCCGATCCGGTCACGTAGCTCCAGCACCAGACGTTCCGCGCCCTTCTTGCCAATCCCGGGTACGCGGGTCAGGGCGGCCGTGTCCGCGTTGGCGATCGCCTTGCGTACCGCGTCCGGGGTGTGCACCGCCAGCACCGCCTGGGCCAGTCGCGGGCCGACACCACTCGCGGTCTGGAGCAGCTCGAACAGGGACTTGGCGTCGTCGTCGGCGAAGCCGTACAGAGTCAGCGAGTCTTCCCGCACGATCAGACTGGTGGCGAGCCGGGCGACCTGGCCGACCCGCAGCTCCGCGAGGGTCCCCGGGGCGCAGTGCACGGCGAGCCCGACCCCGCCGACCTCGATCACCGCCTGGTCCGGACCCGTCGCGGTCACCGTGCCGCGCACGCTGGCGATCATCGCGCTCCTCCTCGTCGTGCCCGGTCCGCCGCGGCGGCCAGCTTGGAGCGGGTCCCGCCGCGCCACACGTGGCAGATGGCCAGGGCCAGCGCGTCGGCGGCGTCCGCCGGCTTCGGCGGCTCGGCCAGGCGCAACAGCCGGGTCACCATCGCGGTCATCTGCGCCTTGTCGGCCTGACCGGAGCCGGTCACGGCGGCCTTCACCTCGCTCGGGGTGTACGTCTGCACCGGCAGCCCGGCCCGCGCCCCGGCCAGCACGGCGATGCCACTGGCCTGCGCGGTGCCCATCACGGTACGAACGTTGTGCTGACTGAACACGCGCTCGACGGCAACGCTCTCCGGTTGATGCTCGGCGACCAGCTCGTTCAGCGACCGGTCCAGGTGCAACAGGCGCAACGCCAGGTCGTCGGCCGGGTCCGTGTAGACCACGTAGTAGGCGACCAGGGTGCAGGGCTGGCCGGGCACACCCTCGACCACACCCACCCCGCACCGGGTCAACCCCGGGTCCACGCCGAGCACGCGCACGCCGCCCCTTCCCCAGCCATCAGCAGTACGTGTGTTCGACACCCTAACCGGCGCCCTTCCCACCAGCCCCACGGGACACGCCCTCCCACACCCCACCCCCTCACGCCCCACGCGCCCAACGCCGTCTCACCCGCACGCCCCCGCGCGCCCCACGCGCCCGCACCCCCACGCAACGCGGCCCGCGCGCCCCGCAACCCCCCGCAGGCCCCACCCGCCCCCCGCCTCGCGCATCATCCCCCGCCACCCCCGCGCGTCATCCCCCGCACGACAGGGACGAGCCGGCGGCCCCACCCACCGCGCCCCACCCCACCGCGCCCCACCCCACCGCGCCCCACCCCACCGCGCCCCACGCGCCCCGCACCTCGCGCGCCCCGCACCTCGCGCCCCACGCCCGCACGTCCGCAATTGCCCCGCACCCTCGCCCCAAGATCTGCGCAACTTGCCGGATGTTGCTGCCTCCGGCGCGCGAGAGACAGCAACATCCCTGTTATTGCGCGGATCTTGACGACAAACGCCGTTCCGAGTGGCCGGGAGCGGCCTTCGGCGCCCACCGCCGTCAAGGTCACGCTCGATCCAGGATTTAGTGGCCACGGCGCGCCGGGATGCCACTACATCCAGGATGTTGCGCGATCTTGCGGCGCGCGGCGTGGCGGGCTGCGGCAGAGGCCAGTGCCGGCAGCGGGAGGCCCGGCAGGGGCGGTCCGAGGCCCGGCAGGGGCGGTCCGAGGCCCGGCCGGGGCGGCGAGACGGGACCGCGCGGCACAAGGCGCGGCGAGACGGGATGGGCCGGGCGGGCGGGGCGGCGAGATGAGGCGGCAAGGCGAGGCGGCGAGACGAGACGAGGCGAGGCGGAAGGGGGCGGTAGGTGGGAGCGGTTGCAGAGGGCGGGTGGGCCACACAGCTTTGGTACGGAGTATGTGTCGCTGGCCCATGTGCCGGGGAGCACACAGCTCGTAACTTCTTGCGCCATGACGGCAGAACCCGTGGTGGTCCCCCACGTCGTACAGGTCGACCTCTCCGGTCGGACCGCCCTGGTGACCGGGGGCGGCGGCGGCATCGGGCGGGCGTGCGCCCTGCGGCTGGGCGCGGCCGGCGCCAAGGTGCTGGTGGTGGACCGCAACCTGGAGGCGGCCAAGGCGGTGGCCGCCGAGGCCGGGGGCCGGGCCGAGGGCGTGGACCTGTCCGACGCCGCGGCGGTGGATTCGCTCGACGTGGACGTGGACATCGTGGTGAACAACGCCGGGCTCCAGCACGTCGCACCGTTGCAGGACTTTCCCGTCGAGCGGTTCGAGTACATCCAGCGGGTGATGGTCGAGGCGCCGTTCCTGCTGATCCGCCGGGCGCTGCCGCACATGTACGCGCGGGGCTGGGGGCGGATCGTCAACATCTCCTCGGTGCACGGGTTGCGCGCCTCGCCGTACAAGGCGGCCTACGTCTCGGCCAAGCACGCCCTGGAGGGGCTGTCGAAGGTGGTCGCGTTGGAGGGGGCCGCGCACGGCGTCACCGCCAACTGCATCAACCCGGCGTACGTGCGTACCGCGCTGGTGGAGAGCCAGATCGCCGACCAGGCGGCCAGTCACGGCATCGACGAGGCCGAGGTGATCGAGAAGATCATGCTGGCCCGGGCCGCGATCAAACGGTTGATCGAGCCGGAGGAGGTGGCCGAGCTGCTGGCGTACCTCTGCTCGCCGCCGGCGGCGTTCATCACCGGGGCGTCGATCGCCCTCGACGGGGGCTGGACGGCCAACTAGTGGGGCTGAGCACAATGTCGACCATGTCTTCGCCGGTGGAGTTCCTGGAGCTGCTCGCCCGAGAGGCCGCGGCGGTCGAGTTCGAGGGACCCCTGGTGGCCGCGCGGGCCGCCGGGCTGCCGCCGGACCGGCTGGCCGAGCTGGAGCAGGCCAAGTCGGTGGCGTTGCGGGTCCGCGCGCTACTGGAGCGTCGCCGCCGCCGGGAGAGCGAGCTGTCCGGCCTGTACGACACGGTCAGCGACCTGGCGGGGCTGCGCGATCTGGACGACGTGTTGCGGGCGATCGTGCACCGGGCCCGTCATCTGCTGGGCGCGGACGTGGCGTACATGACGCTCAACGACGACGAACGTGGCGACACCTACATGCGAGTGACCGACGGGTCGGTCTCGGCCCGTTTCCAGCGGCTGCGCCTGCCGATGGGTGCCGGTCTCGGTGGCCTGGTGGCCCAGTCCGGCGCCCCGTACGTCACCGCCAACTACGGCGAGGACGCGCGCTTCCACCACACCGGCGAGATCGACGCCGGGGTGGGCGAGGAGGGTCTGGTGGCGATCCTGGGGGTGCCGCTGCGGCTCGGGTCGACCTCGATCGGGGTGCTCTACGCGGCCAACCGTTCGGCCCGGCCGTTCGTTCGGGAGGAGGTGGCGCTGCTGGTGTCGCTGGCCGCGCACGCCGCGGTGGCGATCGACACCGCCCGGCTGCTGACCGAGACCCGTTCGGCGTTGGCCGAGTTGTCGGCGGCGAACACCACCATCCGGGCGCACAGCAGTTCGGTGGAGCGGGCCGCCGCGGCACACGACCGGATGACCGCGCTGGTGCTGCGCGGCGGCGGCGTGGAGGACGTGGCAGCTGCGGTGACCGAGGTGCTGGGCGGCGCGCTGCTGGCGCTGGACGCCGAGGGCCGCCTGCTGGCCCGGGTGGGTGAGATCGAGGAGCCGGACCGCGCGGACATCGTCGAGGCGGTGGCCGCGTCCCGGACCGAGGGGCGCAGCGTACGTCGGGGTCCGCTCTGGTACGCGGCGGTGGTGGCGGGCGCGGAGAACCTGGGCGCCCTGGTGCTGCGCCCGGACGACGAGTTGGTCGACGCCGACCAGCGCATCCTGGAGCGGGCCGCGTTGGTGACCGCGCTGCTGCTGCTGTTCCGCCGGACGGTCGCGGAGGCGGAGGGACGGGTGCGCGGCGAGTTGCTGGACGACCTGATCGCCCGCCCGTTGCGCGACACCGACGCGCTTCGCAGTCGGGCCCGTCGGCTGGGGGTGGACCTGGACGCGCCGCACGTGCTGGTGGCGGTGGGCGACGACGCGATCGCCGCGACCGGTTCGGCTCGGCAGCGGGTGCTGTCCTGGGCCACCACGTACGCGTCGGCGCGCGGCGGGCTGGCCGCGGCGCGCGACGGCCGCGTGGTGCTGATGCTGCCGGGGTTGGACGCGGGCGGCAGCGCCCGCGCGGTGGCCCGGGACCTGTCCCGGGTGACCGGTCGACCGGTGACCGCCGGGGCGAGTGGCCCGTCGGACACGCCGTCGGCGCTGGCCGGGACGTTTCAGGAGGCGGACCGGTGCCTGACGGCGCTGGGCGCGCTGGGCCGCGCCGGGCAGGGCGCGAGCACCGTGGAGTTGGGCTTCGTCGGGTTGTTGCTGGGCACGGTCGGTGACCGGGGCGAGAAGGACGTGGACCAGTTTCTCACCGCCACCGTCGGGCCGGTGCTCGACTACGACGCTCGGCGCGGTACGGCTCTGGTGAAGACGCTGGAGGCGTACTTCGGTGTGGGCGGCAGCCTGGCCCGGGCCGCCGAGCAACTGCACGTGCACGTCAACACGGTGACCCAGCGGTTGGAGCGGGTCGGGCAGTTGCTCGGCGTCGACTGGCAGCGGCCCGAGCGGGCGCTGGAGGTGCAACTCGCGCTGCGCCTGCACCGACTGCGCGCACCGGCCGGCTGACCGAGGCCGGCCGGCGGCAGGAACGCCGTCGACCGAGCACGCGGCGATCAGCGGGCGGGCAGACGCCCAGCCTCAGCCGGGCACGAACGCGCCGACCGAACGCGCGGCGTCAGCGGGCCCGGATGCCCTCCAGCACGGCGTCGACGACCCGTTCGGGCAGGGTCTGCTCGTCCAGGTCCGGGTTCCACTGGAGCACCCGCTGGATCAGCATCGGCCCGGTGAGCAGCGCCATCGTCACCTCGACGTCGATGTCGGCGCGCAGCACCCCCTCGTCGATGCCGCGCCGCAGCACCTCGCGCATCAGCTGCCGTCGGGGCGAGATGATGTTCTGGTAGAGCTGGAACTGGTCGGCGCTGCGGTTCACCGCGGGTGCTAGGCAGGGCATGATCTTGGCTGCCCGCGGGTCGACGTTCTTGCCGATCGCGCCGACCAGCAGCACCAGGTCGTCGCGGACGGAGTGGCCCGCCGGCTGGGCCATGACGCCCTTGAGGCGGCGCAACGCGTCCAGCAGCAACGCGTCCTTGCCGGCCCAGCGCCGGTAGATGGTGGCCTTGCCGACTCCGGCGCGGGCGGCGATAGCCTCGATCGAGAGCGCCTCGATGGTGCTGCCCTCGGCGAGCAGGTCGAGGGTGGCCTCGATGATGGCCTCGTCGGCGCGGATGCTCCGCGGTCGACCGGGCGACCGCGGAGCATCGGCAGTGGACGTCATTTCCGTCATTCTTCCCGGACCTATGCCGTGCCGGCCAACTCAGGCTCGGCGACCGGCGCCGCCGGGGCGACGCTCGCGTCCTCCTTGCCCGGCATCCAGCGCAGCACCACGATCATCCCGAGTGCGGCGATCACCGCGGACAGCCCGGCTGCCCAGTGCATGGCGGTGACGAAGGCGTCGTTGGCCGCCGAGATCAGACCCGGCGCCGCCGGGCCGAGCTGGCCCGCCGCCGCGTACGCCCCGGAGATCGACTCGTTGGCCGCGTCCTTGGCCTGGGTGGGTAGACCGGTCAGGGCGTCACCGATGTCGCTGCGGTAGACCGCTGAGAGCACCGAGCCGAGGACGGCCACGCCGAGCGCGCCGGCCACCTGGCGGATGGTGTTGCTGACCGCGGAGCCCACACCGGCCTTCTCCCGGGGCAGCGCCGACATGATCGACTCGGTGGCCGGCGGCATGATGTTGGCCATCCCGGCGCCCTGGATGAGGAAGACCAGCAGCACGATCCAGATCGGGGTGGAGGCGCCGATGAAGACGAAGGCAGCGAGGGACACCACCGTCAACCCCAACCCGACGGCGGCGACGGCCTTACCGCCGTAGCGGCGGACCATCGCGGCGCTGCGCGGCGCGAAGACCAGCTGGGCGCCGGCGAAGGGCAGGAAGAGCAGGCCGGTCTGCAACGGGCTGTAGTCGCGTACGAGTTGCAGGTAGAACGAGCCGAAGAACATCGAGCCCATCGCGGCGAAGAAGACCAGGCCGACGATGGCGACCGGCGCGGCGAACCGGGGCACCTTGAACAGTCGGACGTCCAGCGACGGGTGGTCGCTGCGCCGCTCGTGCTGCACGAACCAGGCCAGCACCGCGATGCCCACCAGGATCGAGCCCCAGGCCACCGGGCGGTCGAAGCCGTGCTCGCCGCCGTCGATGATGCCGTAGGAGAGGGCCACCAGGCCGACCACGGAGAGCAGCACGCCGAGTACGTCGATCCGGCCGGGCCGCGGGTCACGCGACTCGGGGACCAGCAGCGCCACCAGGACCACGCCGGCGGCGACCACCGGCACGTTGATCAGGAAGACCGAGCCCCACCAGAAGTGCTCCAGCAGCGCGCCGCCGAGGATCGGGCCGATCGCCACGGCGAGACCGACCGCGCCGGCCCAGACACCGATGGCCCGACCACGCTCGCGCGGGTCGAAGACGTTGGAGATGATCGACAGTGTCACCGGCATGATGGCCGCGCCGCCGACCCCCATCAGGGCGCGGGCCGCGATGAGCTGTCCGGGGCTCTGGGCGTACGCGGAGAGCAGCGACGCCAGGCCGAACAGCACCAGTCCGATCATCAGGAAGCGCTTGCGGCCGGCGCGGTCGCCGAGGACTCCGAAGGTGAACAGCAGCCCGGCGAAGACGAGCGTGTAGGAGTTGATGGACCACTCCAGCTCGCCCTGGCTGGCGCCGAGACCGTGCACCGGGTCGGCCAGGGTGCGCAGGGCGACGTTGAGGATCGTGTTGTCGAGGACGACCACGAGGAGGCTGATCACCAGCACCCCCAGGATCGCCCACCGCCTCGGGTGTCCGGTGTTGTTGTGCAGCTCCATGCCTGGCTTTCCCCCCACGCTTGTCACCCGAGACGCAATACGATACGGGTCAGACTCGTAACGCGGATCAGCCTACGACGCGCATTAACGATACGGCACCGATCCGTATCGTATGTGGTGGGCATCACGCCCGGACGCGACCGACAGGCAGGCGTCGACGGCCTCCGTCAACGTGCCGAGACGCACCGCCGGACCGCTGAGCGGCTCGATCCAGCCCGGCCCCGCGCCGTACACCCGAAGGCGCGGAAAGTCCCGGGCGAAGCGCACCAGGCGGTACGCGCGGCCGGTCAGCGGCGTCTGCGACCAGAGCACGACGGTGCGCGGACGGGCCCGGTACACCGCACTGGTGAGCGCGGACCAGGGAAGCGCGGGGCCAAGGTTCAGACAGCCGCGGCCCTGCTCGCGCAACGCGGCGGCGAGCGCCAGCAGACCCAGGCTGTGCGCCTCCTTCTCGGCACCGGCCAGCAACAACCCGCCGGCGGGCAGTGACCGGCCCGGCTCCCGGCGGTACGCGTCCAACCCGACTCGGACGCCCTCGAAGAGGGCGTGCTCGATGACGATCTCGGCGGCGGTACGCCCCGACAGCCGGGCCAGCAGCGGCCGGCAGACCTGATCCCACAGCGCCGGCACGCCCCACGCCTGGACCAACTCCAGCACCAGCGTCGCGACGCCGTTGGCGTCCAGGTCCTCGGCCGCCAGCAAAACCTGCTTGCGCGCGATCTCCACGGCCTCCGCCGACATCGGATCGGTCAGCACCAGACGTACCCCCGGGTAGACGTTCTCTACCCGGGTGTTCGCTCGACGTGCGCACGACGGATGCGCCGTCGCACAATTTCCGCGACTTGACCGGACCCCCTAGGTTGATGATCCACACAGCCCACCGGAAGGTCTCCACCCCATGCCCGTCGGCTTCACCATGGCGATCGTCTTCGCCGTCGCCCTGGCGGTCAGCGCCGTCGTCGCTCTCGTCGCTCCCGCACGGCCACTCAAGCGGATGGCCGCCCTCGCGGCGCTCGGCTTCCTCGCCCTCACGCTGGTGGTCGGCGTCGCCTCCAGCGCCCATTCCGTGCCCATCCGCTCGGTCGGCATCGTCACCAGCTTCGGCAAGCCCACCGGGAAGGTGACCGGCTCGGGCCTGAAGTGGGTGGCGCCCTGGCAGAAGGTCGGCGAGTGGGACGCGGGCCGCCAGAAGTACGACCACATCGGTGGCAACAACTGCGTCCGCGTGCGCACCGGCACCCTCGCCGACGCCTGCGTCGAGGTGCTGGTCGAATGGCAGGTCAAGCCGGAGAACGCGCCGAAGCAGTTCATGGACTACAAGGGCGACTTCGGCAGCTTCCGGGGTCAGCGGGTGGGTGTGCAGCTGGACAGCGCGGTCAACGACGCCTTCGCCGCGTACAACCCGCTGGAGAAGATCGACGCCCAGACCGGCGACCTCAACGTCGACCTGAAGCCGTTCTCCGCGAACATCAAGACCAGCGCGGAGGCGCGCCTCACCACTGACGTCGACATCCTCTCGGTGACCATCACCCGGGTGAACCACGACGACAAGACCGAGGGCAACATCAAGGCGTTCCAGGACAAGCTGGCGCAGACCCGCAACCTGGAGCAGGACCGCAAGAACGCCGAGATCTCCAAGCAGATCACCGAGACCAACGCGAAGGTCGACAAGGTGACACGTTGTCTGGAGATCGCGGAGAAGAACGGTGCGAACCCGGGGCTCTGCATCAACCCGGGCATCGTCACCGGCAAGTGATCCGAGGCCGGCCCACCACTGGCGGGTCGGCCAGAAGTCGACCGAATCGCCGCCACGGGGCACCTGTGCCGCCGCGATCGGCGTTGTCCGGGTTAGCCTTTGCACATATGGCTACCTTCCGCAGCGCCTCAGTGCTCCTTTCCTCAGACGGCACCAGGACCCCCGGCACCGCCGCGCTCTTCGCCGAGCCGGCCCGTAGGGGCGGAATTCCGCCCTGGGCAGGCGACTTCCGACCTGCCAACAGCGCCGGAAACGGCCCCAAGAACGCGGTCGGAAAGACCTTCACCCTGGAGCTGCCCGACGGCAGCACCGGCAAAGTCGTCGTCCAGGGCCTCAAGAGCGGCAAGGGTGGCGTCGTGCTGGCGCTGATGGGCGAGGACGCCCCACCCTTCTGATCAGTCGTCCGGTTCTCGTCACTGGGACGCCCAGGCTGGCCCCACCCGGGGTCAGCCTGGGCGTCTGGCCCCAGGTACCCGGGGTCGACCCTCGCGATCGACCCCGGGGGCTCGGCAGCATCACGCTGATCGGGTGAGGCGCCAGCTCAATCCAGGGTGACCACCCAGCGGGCGCCCTCGCCCCGGGCCAACCGGTCGAACGCGGCGGGCGCGTCGTCCAACGGAATCGTCCCGCTGACCAGCACACCCAGATCAAGTGCGCGATCGGCGAGCTCGGCGGCCAGCACCGGCACCTCCCGGTCCGGATCGGACGAGCCGTACACCGAGGAGCGCAGGGTGCGCGCGGAGTGGAAGATGTCCAGCGCGCCCAGGCTGACCATGTCGTCCTTGGCGCCCATGCCGACCACTGTCACCGCTCCCCCGCGCCGGGTCAGCCGCCAGGCGGCGCGGATGGTGGCGGCCCGACCGACGCACTCGAAGGCGTGGTCGACGCCCCGGCTCTCGGTGCGCGCCCGTACCTCCTTGGAAAGCCGGTCGTCGGAGAGCAGGAAGTCGGTCGCGCCGGCGGCGAGCGCCAGGTCCCGTTTCGCCTCGGCGACGTCGATGGCCAGGATGGTCGTGGCACCGGCCCGGCGGGCCGCGCTGAGCACGGCGAGCCCGACCCCACCGAGCCCGACGACCGCGACCGACTCGCCGGGTGTCACCCGGGCGGTGTTCCGGACCGCACCGACGCCGGTGAGCACCGCACAGCCGAGCAGTGCGGCCTGCTCGGGCGGCAGCCCGGCGGGGATCGGAATGACGGCACGCTCGGGTACCACCACCGCCTCGGCGAGCGCGCCGAGGCCGAGGGTCAGGTGCAACGGGACCCCGTCGTCGGTCTCGCCGCGCGACACGGTCGGGGCCGTGGTGTCGGCGCAGAGCCACGGCTCGCCACGCCGACACCACCAGCAGGCCCGGCACGCCGGAGCCCAGTTGAGCACCACCGGTGTGCCGACGGTCAGCTGACTGCCCGGCCCGACCTCGGCCACCACACCGGTCGCCTCGTGCCCGAGCACCAGCGGGAACCTCGCGGCGAGGGTGCCGTTGACCATGGACAGGTCGGAGTGGCAGACACCGGCCGCCCGGATCGTCACCCGCACCTCGCCGGGGCCGGGCGCGGGCAGGCGTACCCGCTCGACCCGCAGTTCGGCGCCGGAACCGCGCGCGACCAACGCGCGAACGATGACCGGCGCGGACGCCGGTCCGGTGCCGCCACCCGGCGCGGCCGGGGACAGGTCGGGACGGCCTGCGGGCACGGCCGGGGACAGCTCGGGACCGGTCATCGCTGGATCGCCTTCAGCTCGCAGAACTCGGCCAGCCCGTGCACGCCCAACTCCCGGCCCAGGCCGGACTGCTTGTAGCCACCGAACGGGGCGAGCGGGTTGAACGGGGCGCCGTTGATGTCGACGGCGCCGGTACGCAGCCGCCGGGCCACCGCGAGCGCCGCGTCGGTGTCGGCGGACCAGACCGCGCCGGCCAGCCCGTACTTCGAGTTGTTGGCGATGGCGACCGCCTCGTCGGTGTCGGCGAACGGGATGACGGCGAGCACCGGGCCGAAGACCTCCTCCTGGGCGAGCGCGCTGTCGGGGTGCACGTCGGCGAAGACGGTCGGGGCGACGAAGTGCCCCCGGGTCGGCACCGGGGCGTCGGGCCCGCCGGCGACCAGCCGGGCGCCGTCGGCGAGGGCCCGGTCGATGTGGCCCCGCACCCGCTCGGCCTGGGCGGCGGAGACCAGCGGGCCGAGCCGGGTCGCCCGATCGAACGGGTCGCCGAGTCGGTAGCCGGCCACCGCCGCGGCGATCAGGTCGAGGGCTTCGTCGTACCGGTCGCGGTGCACCAGCATTCGGGTCCAGGCGGTACAGGTCTGCCCGGAGTTGAGCAGGGCGTTGCCGACGCCCACCCTGACGGCGGTGGCCAGGTCGGCGTCGGGGAGGATCACGTTGGCGGACTTGCCGCCCAGCTCCAGCGCGACCCGGGCGATCCGGTCGGCGGCGAGCCGCATGATTCGCGCACCGGTGGCGGTGGAGCCGGTGAAGGAGACCAGGTCGACGTCGGGGTGCCCGGCAAGTGCCTCACCCACCACCGACCCGGTGCCGGGCACCAGGTTGAGCACGCCCGGCGGCAGGCCGGCCTCGGTGACCGCGTCGAAGAGCAGGTACGCGGTCAACGGGGTCAGCTCGCTGGGTTTGAGCACCACAGTGCAGCCGGCGGCCAGGGCGGGTGCGAGCTTCGCCACCACCTGGTGCAGTGGGTAGTTCCACGGGGTGATCGCGCCGACCACGCCGATCGGCTCCCGGACGACGAGGGAGTTGCCGATGCTCTCCTCGACCGGCGCGCGGGCGGCGAGCGCGACGTGGTCGCGCAGCACGGTCAGGGGGAGCCCGACCTGCACCCGGGTGGCGAGCTTGAGCGGAGATCCCAGCTCGACGGCGATGGTGCGGGCGAGGTCGTCGGCGCGGGCGGTGAGCGCCGCGTGCAGCCGGTCGAGGTGGGCGGAGCGCTCGGCGGGGGTGGCGGCCGACCAGCCGGGAAACGCGGACCGGGCCGCGGCAACGGCCCGATCCACGTCGGCCGGGGTGCCGGCCGGCACCTGCCCGATCAGCTCCCCGGTGCTCGGGTTCTCCACGTCGAGGAGGCCGGCGTCGGCAGGAGGAGTCCACTCCCCGCCGACGTGCAGGTGACGCCGCAGGCGCAGGGAGTCGGGCAACAGCGACGGCGGGGCGGCGAGGTCCATGTCGTCCCTTCGAGGGGGTGGGCGATGGGGTCGCGACGGGCGATGAAACTAGCGCTGGGAGTTTGGACGCTACCCGTTGGGCCGGGTGGACTCCACCGTGTCGACGCTGCGGGTGTACTCGGCGGCCAGACCGTGCAGCAGGGCATCCAGGCCCAGGGCGAAGGCTCCCTCGTCCACGCTCTGCTGGTGCTCGGCGAGCCGGTGGGCCTGGCGCAGGTGCGGGTAGTGCGCCGCGTACAGCTCGGGGTCCTCGACGAAACCGCGGGCGAACGAGCCGAGCGCCGACCCGGCCACGAAGTAGCGCAGCGCCGCGCCGATGTGGGTGGCCCGGGCCGGCGGCCAACCGGCCCGGACCAGCCCTCCGTAGACCGCGTCCGCCATGGCGAGGGCCGCCGGTCGACGACCCGGGCCCTGCGCCAGGTACGGCACGACGTTCGGGTGCGCGGTGAGCGCCCGCCGGTACGACCACGCCCAGTCCCGCAGCGCGGCGAGCCAGTCCCGGCTGGCGAAGCCGCTGGTGTCGACGGCACCGGTGACCGTGTCGGCGACCGCGTCGAGGATCTCGTCCTTGGTGGCGAAGTGGTTGTAGAGCGAGGGACCCTGCACGCCGAGCGCGGCGGCGAGTCGGCGGGTGGAGAGCGCGTCGAGCCCGTCGGCGTCGATCAGCGCGAGCGCCGTCTCGACGATCCGGTCGCGGGTGAGCAGAGGCCGTCGAGGTCGGGGCACGTCAGAACTCCTCGGTCTGCGGTGTCCCTCCCCGTGGGAACCACCTGTTCACGCACCCTATCGGGGACCACCTGCGGACGGGCGTCACCACGTCGGCCGGAGGAGGGGTCTGGACGAATGAAAACTTACACCGCTAGTTTATGAGGGACCGCTACGGCCCGTGGCGGCGCACCACCACGCCGACCGAGGGGGAACCGTGGACTTCGCACTGTCCGACGAGGAACGCGCCGTCCGGGACACCGTGCGCGCGTTCATCACCCGCGAGGTGATGCCCCTGGAAGCGGAGGTGCTCCGCCGGGAACGGGCGCACCAGCCGGGCCTCGACCACTCCGAGGTGCGCGAACTGCAACTGAAGGCGCGCAAGTTCGGCTTCTGGGGCCTGGCCACCCCGGAGGAGTACGGCGGGATGAACCTGCCAGCCGTACTCCAGTCGTTGATCTGGACCGAGCTGGGCCGGACCTTCGTGCCGTTCCGCTTCGGCGGCGAGGCGGACAACATCCTGTTCCACGCCACCGAGGAACAGAAGCGGGAGTTCCTCATCCCGACCATCGAGGGCGAACGACGCTCCTGCTTCGCGATCACCGAGCCGGGTGCCGGATCCGACGCGGCCAACATCCGGCTGTCCGCCCGCCGCGACGGCGACGACTGGATCCTCGACGGCGAGAAGACCTTCATCACCGGCGGTCACGACGCCGACTTCGCCATCGTGGTCGCCGTGACCGACCGGGAGAAGGGCGCCCGCAACGGCGGCGCCACCGCGTTCCTGGTGGACCGGTCGATGGGCTGGCGCTCGGAGTTCATCCAGACCATGGGTGAGGGCGGGCCCGCGTCACTCATCTTCGACGGCGTACGCGTGCCGCACCGCAACATCCTCGGTGAGATCGGGCAGGGCTTCACGCTCGGCATGGAGTGGATCGGCAAGGGGCGCTACACCATCCCGTCGCACGCCATCGGCATCGCAGAGCGGGTGTTGCAGATGGCCATCGAGTACGCCAACACCCGGGAAACCTTCGGCACGAAGATCGGCACCAACCAGGCCATCCAGTGGATGATCGCCGACTCGGAGACAGAGCTGGAGGCCGCCCGCTGGCTGGTGCTGCGCTCGGCGTGGACGGTCGACGCGGGCCTGGACCCCCGGCACGCCTCGTCGATGGGCAAGCTCTACGGCGCCGGCATGGTCAACCGGGTGGTCGACCGGGTGCTCCAGATCCACGGCGGCATGGGCTACACCCGGGAGCTGCCGATCGAACGCTGGTACCGGCAGGTCCGGCTCTACCGGATCTTCGAGGGCACCGACGAGATGCAGCGACTGATCATCTCGCGGGACCTGCTGCGCGGGTACACGAAGATCGGTGGCCACCTGGCCTGACGCCCGGCCGTCCTCGGCACCAGGTTCAGCCGGTCAACGCCGTCAACGCGGCGTCCACGTCGGCCTCGGTGGAGTAGATGTGGAACGAGGCCCGCACCCGGCCGGCGCGCACCGCCGCCCGGATGCCGGCCGCCGCCAGACGCTGCTCCGCGTCCGGCACGTCCACGCTGACGATGGCGCTCTCCCCCGGCGCCCGGCCCAGCCCGGTCAGGAAGCGGTTGGCCAGCGCCACGTTGTGCGCCCCGATCGCCGGCACGCCGATCTCGGCGACCACCTCCAGGGCGGGCGCCGCACCGACCCAGCTGAACCAGGCCGGTGAGATGTCGAACCGGCGGGCGTCGTCGGCCAGCCGCAGCGGCGGGCCGTAGTAGGAGGCGTGCGGGTCACGGCCCGCGTACCAGCCGGCCGCGTCGGGGCGCAGCCGCTCGCGCAACCCGGGGGCCAGATAGGCGTACGCGGTCCCGCGCGGATTCATCAGCCACTTGTAGCCGCCCACCGCCACCACGTCGGCCCGGCTGCCGTCGAACGGCAGCCAGCCGCACGCCTGGGTCGCGTCCACCGCCACCAGCGCGTCGTGCGCGCGGGCCGCGGCCACGATCTCGTCGTACGGCGCGACCGCCCCGTCGGCCGACTGCACCAGGCTGAACGCCACCAGGTCGGTATCGGCGTCGATGGCGTCGACCAGAGACCCCAGCGGCACCGTGCGGACCGTGACGCCACGCTCCTCCTGGACCAGCCAGGGGAAGAGATTCGAGGTGAACTCGACCTCGGGGACCACCACCGTGGCACCGGCCGGCAGCGCCGCCGCGACCGGCGCGAGGAGCTGGGACACCGCCACGCCGACGGCCACGTCAGCGACCGGCACCCCGATGAGGCCGGCGAAGGTGACCCGAGCCCGGCTCGTCGACTCGCCCCAGCCCTCCCACGACGTACGACCGACCCGCCAGACCGCGAGAGCCTCCTGCAACGCCGCCCACGCCGGCTCCGGCGGCAACCCGTAACTGGCGGTGTTCAACCAGCCCGGTTCCGGCTTCCACAGCTTCTGCGCCTGCTCGATCTCCATGCCCTCGACGCTATGCCGAACGACGCGCGACGGGCACGACCAATCGGCGACCTGTGGCGCGCTCCCGGGGCTCGGCGACCTGTGGCGCGCTCCCGGGGCTCCGAGCTGCGTCAGTAGGGCATCAATCCCTGAAGAGCGTGATGACTGTGAGGCATCAAGATGACTCACAGTCATCACGCTCGCGAGCACCCTGCGGGGCGGGGTGCGGTTGCTCAGTGAGCAGGCGCAGCTCGCAGTCCGTCGATGGTCAGCCCGAGGACGCGGTCGCCCTGACTTGCTCCACGAGCGCCGAGCGCCGAGCGCCGAGCGCCGAGCGGCGACGACGCGGCTCGTCAGGGCTTGTCGCGATGGCCGGTCGGCCCGCCAGCGGCAGGCGGGTGGATCCGGGCGAGGCTGTCGGCGAGGCCGGCGAGCCACCGGTCGACCTCCACCAGGTGCCGGACCGACTGATGGTCGGCCTCGCCGAGGAGCGGACGGATCCGGTCCAGCTGGTCGACGCAGGTGGTCGAGACGGGCTTCCGGTCCGATGCCCGGCCGTGGGCGACGTCCTCGGCGAGGGCGTCGTACGCCGATCGCAGGCGTCCGGCGGAGTCCCGCAGCAGCGTCGCCGCCCCGGGCCAGCCGGCGAGGCAGCCGGGCGGGTTGCGCCGCAGCAGCGACTCCGCTCCGGGCACGACGTGGTGCCCGGCGCTCAGCACGGCGTCCCAGTTCACCTGTTGCCGGTGCGGATCGTGCCGCTCCGAGTGGTACTGGCAGTACGACGAGTCGATGAGGACCATCCGGCGACGGACCCGGTCGAGGGCGCCCGCGGGCGGCGGAGCGTCACCGAGGATCGCCTGGACCGTCTGTTCGACAGCGTCCGCGCTGGCCGCCAGGTAGCGGGTGGCGTTGCGGCGCAGGTCGTGGCCCGCGCCGCTCGGCCAGATCGCCACCCCGGCGAGCACGCCGATCACCGCGCCGAGCAGCACGTCGACGAGGCGCGCCTCGGCGAGCCGCCAACCTTCCGGGCTGAGCTGGGCGAAGACGACTGTCAGCAGCACTGTGAACAGCGCCTGCTGCCACACCGGGCCGAGCAGCCGGCCGACGCCGAAGGCCAGCAGCAGGGTGACCGGCAGGACGACGGCGTACACGATCGGCTCGTCGACGACGAGCATCACCCCGCCGCTGACGGCCGCACCGACGATGGTCCCCAGCACGGCCGGTCGCAGCGCCGTGCGGGTGTCGGCGGCGGACGTGCGCAGGACCGTGAGGGTGGCCAGCAGCACCCAGAAACCGTGGGTCAGCTCCAACACCCCGGCGGCCACCCGGGCGATGGCGAGCGCCACGGCCAGCCGCAGCGAGCTGTGCAGGTGGGCCGAGCGCGGCGCCAGGTGTGAGCGGAACTGCCACCAGTACAGCGTCCACGGACTGCGCCGGGCGTACGCGAACAGCTCCGAGGAATCATCGTCGCCGCCGAGCCGCGCCCCGGTCGCCACCCGGGAACCGACGACGAAGACCCGCACCTGGTCCGCGAGGGCCAGCGCCGTCGCGTCCCGACACAACCGGGGTACGTCCGGCGCGTCGCGGACCTGGCCGGAACCCACCGGGTACGCCGCCTCGGCTCGTCCGACCGCCAGGTCCAGGTCGGCCGGGGCCACCCCCGGGGCACCCGGAGACAGGCTCCGGCCGGCAGCGCGGGTGGTGTCCGCGCACGAGCGCAGCAGACGCGCCGCTGCCAGGTCCGGGATCGGCTCCGGCGGGGCGTCCGCCACCAACCGGTCCGCGTCGGCGAGCACCTCCCGTAACGCTGCCCCGCAGATCCGCAACGCCCGATCCTGAGCGCCCGCAGCGGTGGGCGCCCACGCCGGAGGGCTGCGGTTCAGCGCGATCGCCGCCACCACGTCGTGCGCCCGCTCGCGTCGCGCATCCTGATCACCCACGGCGGGGTGCGGGCCGGTCAGCCGCTTGGCGGTGGCGTCGATGAAGGCGGCGACGCCGTCGGCCGCCTCGGCCAGGCGCTGCCGGTAGGAGACCGGCACCGGGTCGGGCCAGAGGAACACCTCGGCCACGGCGAGCAGCACGACGGCGAGGGTCACCCCACCGAGTCGCTCCGGCAGGGTGTCGGGTTGGTACGGCGGGAACGACGCCAGGATGTAGAAGAGCTGGAACGCGCTGGCCAACCCCACCAGGCGCGGGTTGCCGACCCCGGCGAACGCCACCACGAACCCGACGACCAGCATGCCACCGGCGGCCGCCCAGGTGCTCCACGCCAACAGCGAGCCCACCGCGATGAGCGCCCACACCACCGGCAGCGACAGCACGAGGATCCGCGCCCGTTGCGGCGCCGGACCAGGTAGCTGGGCGAACGACCCGGCGGCGATCGTGCCGAACAACCCGTACGTGGCGAGCGTCGAGCTGCCCGCGCCGTACCGGCAGCCGTAGAAGACGACGGACGCGACGAGCGTCAGCCGGACCGCGCGCCGCAGGACGGCGTCACCCGGGTCACGGCGGCGAAGCCGGCCAAGGAGGCTGGTTGCGAGCATTACCGCTCCCCCCGGTTCGTCGCGGCACCCCTCCCCGGCCCACCATTCTTCACTGCGCCTCGCCACCGGCGGCGGGTTTGGCGACGACGCCCCTGCCGTCAGCGCTCAGCTGGCCCGCCAACTTCTGCCTGGCGCCCGGCTGCCGTGATCAGATAGGCGGCGAGCCCCGCCGTTCAGGACCGCGCCAGGTTCGGCCACCAGCTATGAATGTCGGATGAGTGCCCATGCCGGTGCGACCCGGCCCCCGCGCGTCCCAGCCCTTCCAGATCCCGGGGCGGGCAGCCGGAACAGGCCGACCGCCTGGTGGGGCTTCCTGAGCCTGGTGATGGTCCTGTCCGCCTGCACATCGGCAGGTGACTCGCGCCGGCACACCACGCCACCGGCCGACCGTGCGGCGCCGTCGACGGGTGCCAGCGTTGGTGGGTCGCCGTGCACGCGATCGGTCGACACGCTGCCAGCACCGCCGGCGGGCTACCGGCTGGTGGGCGAAGACGTGGCGGTGCCCGACGCCCCCGTGATGTCGGCCGAGACTTCCGGGGAGGCCGATCCGGCGGCGCGACTGTTCGCCAAATGGGGGCTCGTCGTCCGTGCCGGCACAGTCGTCGACCTGCGGGTGGCACCGGGGTGGCAGGACAAGGCGCGGCTCGGCTGGGGCGGCACCGACACGCCCGCTGCGGCCGTGACCGTGCACGCCTGCGCGCCGGAGGGTGGGCAGGCTCAGTGGCTGGCCTTCGTCGGCGGCACCTGGGTCGCGCAGGCCGCCTGCGTACCACTAATCGTGACGTCGAACGGCCAGACCGACCGCGTCAACGTCGGCATCGGCGTCCCCTGTGACGAGACCACGGCGTGGACCGGGATCGTGGCGGCCGACGCCACCGCGAGCCCGGTCCACGCCATGGATCAGGCCGGGGCTCCGGCAGGCGTGGACTCCTTCTCGTCGGGGCGGGACGCCGCCTCGTCGTCGTGCTCGTCGACCATGGTGGCCTCGTCGAACGGGTCGTTGCCGCTCAGCACCGCGGTCGCCCGCTCCCGGTCGAACTCGCCGGTCCAGGTTCCCACCAGTACCGTCGCCACCGCGTTGCCGGCGAAGTTGGTCAGCGCCCGAGCCTCCGACATGAACCGGTCGATGCCGACGATCAGCCCGACCCCGTCGACGAGGTCCGGGCGGTGCGACTGGAGGCCGCCGGCCAGCGTGGCCAGCCCGGCGCCGGTGACCCCGGCGGCACCCTTCGACGCGATGATCATGAACAGCAGCAGCGAGATCTGCTCGCCGACGGCCAACGGCTTGCCCAGCGCGTCGGCGATGAACAGCGACGCCATGGTCAGGTAGATCGCCGTACCGTCCAGGTTGAACGAGTAGCCGGTCGGCACCGTGATGCCGACGACCGGCTTGCTCACACCGAAGTGCTCCATCTTGGCGATCAGCCGCGGCAACGCCGACTCCGACGACGAGGTCGACAGGATCAGCAGGAACTCCCGGCCCAGGTAACGCAGCAGCGAGAAGATCGAGATTCGGGCCACGAACCACAGCAGCGCGCCCAGGAACACCAGCACGAAGATCAGACAGGTGGCGTAGAAGCCCACCATGATCTGGGCGAGGCTCTTGAGGGCGTCCACGCCGGTCGCGCCGACCACAGCGGCCATCGCGCCGAACGCGCCGATCGGCGCCAGCCACATGATCATGGCAAGGACCTTGAAGACGACCCGCTGGATGACGGTGATGGCGCTGAGCACCGGCTCACCCCGCCGGCCCATGGCCTGCACGGCGAAGCCGACCAACAGGGCGACCAGCAGCGTCTGGAGCACCTTGCCCTCGGTGAGCGAGGAGAGCAGCGTCGTCGGGATGATCCCGAGCAGAAACTCGGCCGTACCGGCGGCCTCGTCACCGGCGGCGGCCTTGCCGGAGCCGACCAGATCCGGGCCGAGGTTCAGGCCCGAACCGGGGTGAATGAGATTGCCGACGACCAGGCCGATGGCGAGCGCGACCGTCGACATGGTCAGGAAGTAGCCGAGGGCCAGGCCGCCGACCTTGCCGACCTTCGCGGCCTGCCGTACGGAGCCGACGCCGAGCACGATGGTGCAGAAGATGACCGGGCTGATCATCATCTTGATCAGGTTGACGAAGCCGGTGCCGATCGGCTTGAGTTCCTTGCCGAAATCGGGGGCGACCAGGCCGACCACGATGCCGGCGACCACGGCCACGATGACGGCCAGATACAGGTAACGGGTACGGTCCCGGCGGACCGCCGGTGCCGGGGTGGTGGCGGATGCGGTGGTGTCCATGTCGACAATGTGAAGCGCGTCTCACCCGTTGACAGCCTTGCGGTCATTCTGTTCACCGCGTCGGCGGAAACGGTGGCGCGACGAGGAGGGTGGTGGAGGTGGCCCGACGCCAGTGGAGCATCGCGGGGCAACTCTTCGCCCTCCAGGCGATGGTGGTGACGCTGCTCGTGCTGGCCGGCGCGGCGGGTGCCGTCTGGCTGGCCCGCAGCGACTCCCGCCAGGCCGCGCAGGAGGAGGTGCTCGCGGTGGCGCAGACCGTGGCCGGCTCCCCCGACGTCCGCGCGGCCCTCACGACCGTCGACCCCGCGAAGGTCCTCCAGCCGTACGCCGAATCGACAAGGCAGGCGACGGGCACCGACTTCGTGGTGGTGATGGCCCCCGACCGCACCCGTTTCTCGCACCCGACCAGGGACCGGATCGGCGAGCCGTTCGTCGGCGAGATCGGGCCCGCTCTGGCGGGCCGCGCGTTCACCACCACCAACGTCGGGACGCTCGGCGAGTCGGTGCGTGCGGTCGTGCCGGTGTACGACGAGCAGCGACGCCTCGTCGGTCTGGTCTCGGTGGGCATCACCACCCGCGCGATCGACAAGAAGCTGCTCGGCCAGTTGCCGGTGCTGTTCGGTGTGGTCGCGCCGGCTCTGGCCCTCGCCGCGACGGGCTCCTGGCTGCTCAGCCGCCGGCTCCGCCGCCAGACGCACGGTCTGGGGCCGGCCCAGATGACCCGGATGTACGAGTACTACGACGCCGTCCTGCACTCGGTGCGGGAAGGTCTCGTCGTGCTCACCACCGACCGTCGGGTGGCGCTCGTCAACGACGAGGGCCGCCGGCTGCTGGGGCTCGACGCGGACGCGCCCGTCATCGACCAGCCGGTGGCCGGGATCGACCTGCCGCCCGCGGCGGCCGAGCTGCTCGACTCCGGCCGCGACGCCCGCGACGAGCCGATCGTCGCCGGTGACCGGGTGCTCGTCGCCAACCAGCGGACCACCCGCTTCGAGGGCGCGGTGCTCGGCACCGTGCTGACCCTGCGCGACCAGACCGAGCTGCGCACCCTGGCCAGCGAGCTGGATTCGGTGCGCGCGCTGACCGAGGCGTTGCAGGCGCAGACCCACGAGTCGGCAAACCGGCTGCACACCGTGCTGACGCTGGTGGAGCTGGGTCGCGCCGACGAGGCCGTCCGGCTCGGCACCCGGGACCTGGCCCTCGCCCAACAGTTGACCGACCGGGTGGTCGGCGCGGTGACCGAGCCGGCGTTGGCGGCGCTGTTGCTCGGCAAGTCCGCACAGACCGGCGAGCGTGGAGTGGATCTGGTCATCGAGCCGGACTGCCGCCTCGACGACAGCCCGCTGCCGACCGGAGATCTCCTCACCGTTGTCGGCAACCTGGTCGACAACGCGCTGGAGGCGGTGGCCGGCACCCCGGCGCCGCGCCGGGTGCGGGTCTTCGTCGGCGCTACCGATGACGAGCTGGTGGTTCGGGTGGCCGACAGCGGCCCCGGTCTGGCACCTGAGCGGGTCGCCGACGCGTTCCGGCGCGGCTGGTCCACCAAGAGCACCGGCCGGGGTCTCGGCCTGGCGCTGGTCGGTCAGGTGGTACGCCGGCACGGCGGTAGCGCCGAGGTGGGTCGCTCCGACGACGGCGGCAGCCTGTTCACCGTTCGACTGCCGGGCAGAATCGAGCGGTCATGAGCGCCATCCGGGTACTGGTCGTCGAGGACGAGCCGCTGCTGGCCGAGGCGCACAGCGCGTACACCGAACGGGTTCCCGGTTTCGTGGTGGTCGGGGTGGCACACACCGCGCGGGCGGCGATGGCGGCCCTGCGCGCGGGCGGCGGCGGCGAGGTGGACCTCGTACTCCTGGATTTTCGGCTGCCCGACCTGCACGGCCTGGACGTCTGCCGGGCGCTGCGGGCGGCCGGCAGCAGCGTCGACGTGCTCGCGGTGACGTCCGCGCGGGACCTGGCGGTGGTGCGCACCGCGGTGTCCCTCGGGGTGACCCACTACCTGCTCAAGCCGTTCACGTTCGCCGCGTTCCGCGACAAACTGGAGCGGTACGCCGACTACCGCGCCCAGGCGCTCGCCGACGGCGAGGTCGCCGCCCAGCACGAGGTGGACCAGATGTTCGCCACCCTGCGCGGCACCGCCGGGCACAGCCTGCCCAAAGGGCTCGACGCGCAGACCCTCGATCGGGTACGCGCCGCACTCACCGACGGCACCCGCGCGGAGGTCGGGCTGTCCGCGACCGAGGTGAGCGCGCTGACCGGCATCTCCCGGGTGACCGCCCGCCGCTACCTGGAGTATCTGGTGACCGTCGACCGGGCTGCCCGCACCCCGCGCTACGGCACCCCGGGCCGCCCCGAGGTCGAGTACCGACCCCGTTGAGCAATCCGTCGATCTTGCACTTTCTGTCGGGACCATCAACCTCAATAGCGACATTTTGGCAACAGCAAGTGCAAGATCGACGGTCGAGAGAGGGCCGCCATAGAACACGTAGTGCTGCTCCCTATTGCGGCGGCGGGACGGAGCTCCGTTGTTAGACTCGGCGGAGTTGGGGTTGTTGACACGACCAGGGAGACCAGACATGGCGGGTGACGACGACATCTCCGGGTGAGACCGGATGTGTTCGGCCATCGGTTCGGCGCGCCTCCTGCGCAGCCGCCGTGGCCATTTGTCGTTCCACCGGTTCCCGTTGTCGTCGGGCGGCTGAGGCGCGCCCACCCCACCCTTTGAGGTCACTCGCATGTCTGATGCGTTCATTGTCTGCTCGAACCTTTCCTTCTCCTGGCCGGATGACACCCCGGTCTTCTCGGAGCTGTCCTTCACCGTCCCGGGCGGTCGTACCGGCCTGGTCGCGCCCAACGGCGCCGGAAAGAGCACCCTGCTGCGGCTGATCGCCGGGGAGTTGCCGCCCAGTGGCGGCAGCGTCACCGTCGACGGTGTGCTCGGCTACCTCCCGCAGACGTTGCCGCTGGTCGGCGACCTGAGCGTGGCGCAGGTGCTGGGCGTCGCCGAGCGGATCTCGGCGCTGCACGCCATCGAGGCCGGCGACGCCGCCGAGGAGCACTTCGCCACCATCGGCGACGACTGGGACATCGAGGAGCGCACCCGCTCGGAGCTGGACCGCCTCGGCCTGGGTGAGCTGTCGCTCGACCGCCGGCTGCACACCCTCAGCGGCGGCCAGGTGGTCTCCCTCGGTCTGGCGGCGCAACTGCTGCGCCGCCCGGACGTGCTACTGCTCGACGAGCCGACGAACAACCTGGACCTGGAGGCCCGGCACAAGCTCTACGACGTCCTCACCGAGTGGTCCGGGTGCCTGCTGCTGGTCAGCCACGACCGGGAACTGCTGGACCGGATGGACCGCATCGCCGAGCTCGACCAGGGCGAGATCCGCTGGTACGGGGGCAACTTCACCGCGTACACGGAGGCGGTGCAGGCGGCGCGGGAGGTGGCCGAGAGCAACCTGCGCAACGCCGAGCAGGAGGTGAAGCGGGAGAAGCGGGAGATGCAGCAGGCCCGCGAACGGGCCGACCGGCGGGCCAGCAACGCCTCGAAGAACCTGAAGAACGCCGGCCTGGCCCGGATCGTCGCCGGTGGGCTCAAGCGCAGCGCGCAGGAGTCGGCGGGCAAGGCGCAGGAGACGCACTCGTCCCGGCTCGGTCAGGCGAAGGCCCGACTCGACGAGGCCGGTCGGGCGGTACGCGACGAGGACCGGATCACCGTCGAGCTACCGGACACCACCGTCCCGGGCGGGCGCACCGTCTTCTCCGGCCAGGGGATGCGGGCCCACTTCGACGACCGGGAGTTGTTCGGCGGCGACGGCGCCGACCTGGTGATCCGGGGGCCGGAACGGATCGCGCTGACCGGGGCGAACGGCGTCGGCAAGTCGACCCTGCTGCGCCTGGTCAACGGTGACCTGCAACTGTCCGGCGGTGAGCTGAAACGCGGCGAGGGGCGGATCGCGTACCTGTCACAGCGGCTGGACCTGCTGGACCTCGACCGTACGGTGGCGGAGAACTTCGCCGCGTACGCGCCGAGCCTGCCGGACGCCAAGCGGATGAACCTGCTCGCCCGGTTCCTGTTCCGGGGCACCCGGGTGAACCTGCCGGTCGGGGTGCTCTCCGGTGGTGAACGGCTGCGCGCCACCCTCGCCTGTGTGCTCTGCGCCGAGCCGGCGCCGCAACTGCTGCTGCTCGACGAGCCGACGAACAACCTGGACCTGGTCAGCGTGGGTCAACTGGAGAGCGCGCTGTCGGCGTACCAGGGGGCGTTCGTGGTGGTCAGCCACGACGAACGGTTCCTCGCCGAGATCGGCGTGCAGCGTTGGTTGCGGTTGGCCGACGGCCACCTGCGGGAGATCAGCGCCCCCGAGCGGGTCTGAGCCCGGCGGTCCGGCCGGCGCAGGCCGGCCGGACCGATGCGGCTCAGCTCACGTTGGCCGGGCCGAGGACGCTCTTCAGGTCACCCATCAGCGCGGTTGTCGCCGCCACCCGGAACGGACCCAGCCGCAGGGTGGTGGTGCGCCCGCCGTTCTGGAGTTTGACGTGCACCTCGGTGTCGCCGGGGTGCAGCACCAGGGTTTCCTTGAGTTTCTCCACCAGCGGTGGTGTGCAGCGGTGCACCGGGATGGTGAGGGTGACCGGCTTGTTCGTGGCGCTGGTGCTGACGTCCGGCATGGACATGTCCATCGCCATGATCCGTGGGGTGTCGTCGCGGCGGTCCACCCGACCCTTGACCACCACGATGGCGTCCTCGGCGATGTACTGCCCGATCACCTCGTAGGTGTTGGGGAAGAACAGGGCCTCCACCCCACCGGCCAGGTCCTCCAGCGTGGCCGACGCCCAGGCACGACCCTGCTTGGTGACCCGGCGCTGCACCCCGGAGAGGATGCCGGCGAGGGTGACGACCGCCCCGTCGGGCACCCCGCCCTCCTCGGCCAGGGAGGCGATGGTGGTGTCGGCTGCCGCGTTGAGGATGTGCTCCAGACCGAACAGCGGGTGGTCGGAGACGTACAGGCCGAGCATCTCCCGCTCGAAGGCCAGCTTGTCGCGCTTGTCCCACTCGCTGTCGCCGATGGTCGGCATCACCGTGGTGCTGCCGGTGTCCGCGTCACCGAACCCGGCGCCGAACAGGTCGTACTGGCCGACGGCCTCCTTGCGCTTGACGTCGGCGTACGCGTCGATCGCGTCGGCGTGCACCGCGAGCAGGCCCTTGCGGGGATGGTCGAGGGAGTCGAACGCTCCCGCCTTGATCAGCGATTCGATCGTCTTCTTGTTGCAGACCACCGCGTCCACCTTGGACAGGAAGTCGTAGAAGTCGGCGTACTCGCCCTTCTCCTCCCGGCAGCGCATGATCGAGGCGACCACGTTCGCCCCGACGTTGCGGACGGCGGCCAGGCCGAAGCGGATGTCCTTGCCGACCGGGGTGAACGGCCCGGCCGAGGTGTTCACGTCCGGCGGCAGCACCTGGATGCGCATCCGGCGACACTCGGCCAGGTAGAGCGCCATCTTGTCCTTGTCGTCGCCGACGCTGGTCAGCAACCCGGCCATGTACTCGGCCGGGTAGTGCGCCTTGAGGTACGCGGTCCAGTAGGAGACCAGGCCGTACGCGGCGGAGTGCGCCTTGTTGAAGGCGTACCCGGCGAACGGCACCAGGACGTCCCACACCGCCTGGATCGCCTCGTCGGAGTAGCCGCGCTCGCGGCAGCCGTCCCGGAACGGGATGAACTCCTTGTCGAGGATCTCCTTCTTCTTCTTACCCATGGCCCGGCGCAGCAGGTCCGCCTGACCGAGGGTGTAGCCGGCGAGGATCTGCGCGGCGCGCTGCACCTGCTCCTGGTAGACGATCAGGCCGTGGGTGGGCGCCAGGATCTCCCGCAGCGGCTCCTCCAGCTCCGGGTGGATCGGCGTGATCTCCTGGAGGCCGTTCTTGCGCAGCGCGTAGTTGGTGTGCGAGTCGACGCCCATCGGGCCGGGTCGGTACAGGGCCAGGACGGCGGAGATGTCCTCGAAGTTGTCCGGCTTCATCAACCGCAGCAGTGACCGCATCGGCCCGCCGTCGAGCTGGAACACGCCCAGGGTGTCACCGCGGGCCAGCAGCTCGTACGCGGCCTTGTCGTCCAGCGGCAGGCCCAGCAGGTCGAGCTTGCGGCCGTGGTTCAGCTCGATGTTCTTGACCGCGTCGTCGATGATCGTCAGGTTGCGCAGGCCGAGGAAGTCCATCTTCAGCAGCCCGAGCGACTCGCACGTCGGGTAGTCGAACTGCGTGATGATCGCCCCGTCGGCGTCGCGGCGCGTCAACGGGATGTGCTCGATGATCGGCTCGGCGGACATGATGACGCCGGCGGCGTGCACACCGGTCTGCCGGATCAGCCCCTCGATGCCCTTGGCCGTGTCGATCACCTTGCGGACGTCCGGGTCGGAGTCGTACAGACCGCGGATCTCGCCCGCCTCGGCGTAGCGGGGGTGCTTGTTGTCGAAGATGCCGGTGAGCGGGATGTCCTTGCCCATCACCGCCGGTGGCATCGCCTTGGTGATCCGGTCGCCGACCGCGTACGGGAAACCGAGGACCCGGGCCGAGTCCTTGATCGCGGCCTTCGCCTTGATGGTGCCGAAGGTGGCGATCTGGGCGACCTTGTCCTCGCCCCACTTGTCGGTGACGTACTTGATCACCTCACCGCGCCGACGCTCGTCGAAGTCGATGTCGACATCCGGCATCGAGACCCGCTCGGGGTTGAGGAACCGCTCGAAGATCAGGCCGTGCTGGATCGGGTCCAGGTCGGTGATGCCCAGCGCGTACGCGACGAGCGACCCGGCGGCCGAACCACGGCCCGGTCCCACGGCGATGCCCTGGTTCTTCGCCCACTGGATGAAGTCGGCGACCACCAGGAAGTAGGACGGAAAGCCCATCTGGTTGATGACGCCCAGCTCGTACTCCGCCTGGACGACGTGCCCCTCGGGGATGCCGTTCGGGTAGCGGCGGCCCAGGCCGGCGAAGGTCTCCTTGCGGAACCAGGACTCCTCGGTCTCCCCCTCGGGCACCGGGAAGCGCGGCATCAGGTTGTGGAACTCGAACATGCCCTTCGGGTCGACCTTCTCGGCGACCAGCAGGGTGTTGCGACAGCCCTCCTGCCACAGCTCGGACGAGTCCACCGCGCGCATCTGGTCGGCGCTCTTGATGAAGTAGCCGCCACCCTCGAACCGGAACCGGTTGGGGTCGTCGATGTTGCTGCCGGTCTGCACGCAGAGCAGCACGTCGTGGGCGGTGGCCTGCGCCTCGTGGGTGTAGTGGGAGTCGTTCGTGACCACCGGCGGGATGTCCAGCTTGCGGGCGATCTCGGTGAGCCCCTCGCGGACCCGGCTCTCGATGGAGAGGCCGTGATCCATGATCTCCAGGAAGTAGTTGTCCTTGCCGAAGATGTCCTGGTAGCTGGCGGCGACCTTGAGGGCCTCGTCGAACTGGCCCAGCCGCAGCCGGGTCTGCACCGCGCCGGACGGGCAGCCGGTGGTGGCCATGATCCCCTCGGCGTGCTCGGCGATCAGCTCCATGTCCATCCGGGGCCACTTGACGTAGTGCCCCTCCATGGAGGCGCGCGAGTTGAGGGTGAAGAGGTTCTTCAGGCCCTGCGCGTTCTTCGCCCACATGGTCTTGTGGGTGATCGCGCCGTTACCGGAGATGTCGTCGCTCTTCTGCTCCGGGCGACCCCACTTGACCCGCGCCTTGTGGTAGCGCGACTCCGGCGCCACGTACGCCTCGACGCCCAGGATCGGGGTCACCCCGGCGGCCATCGCCTGGTTGTAGAAGTCGTTCGCGCCGTGCATGTTGCCGTGGTCGGTGATCGCCACAGCGGACATGCCCAGCCGCTTGGCCTCGGCGAACAGGTCCTTGAGTCGGGCCGCTCCGTCGAGCATCGAGTACTCGGTGTGCACGTGCAGATGCGCGAACGAATCAGCCATGCGTGGCGCCCCCCGGCGGTGTGGATCTTGTTGGTCGGAGCCGACCGGGACCTACCCTACCGAGGTGATCTCGGCGGCTCCACCGTCCGCGCCGGAGGTGGCCTCGTCTCCTGATCCTCCCCGCGTACGCCTAGTCTCGGAGGATGGCGAGGTACTACGACGTGCACCCGGAGAACCCCCAGCCCCGGGTCATCGGCCAGGTCGCCGACCTGATCCGCGGTGGTGGGCTGGTCGCCTATCCGACGGACTCCTGCTACGCGCTCGGCACCCGACTGGGCAACCAGGACGGGCTGGACCGGATCCGGCAGATCCGGCACCTCGACGACCGGCACCACTTCACGCTGGTCTGCCACGACTTCGCGCAGCTCGGTCAGTTCGTCCAGATCAGCAACGCGGTCTTCCGCCTGGTGAAGGCGTCCACCCCGGGCAGCTACACCTTCATCCTGCCGGCCACCCGGGAGGTGCCCCGCCGGATGCTGCACCCGAAGAAGCGGACCGTCGGCGTGCGGGTCCCCCGGCACACCGTCACCCAGGCGCTGCTGGCCGAGTTGGCCGAACCGCTGGTGTCCAGCACCCTGGTCCTGCCCGGCGACGACGAGCCGATGACCCAGGGGTGGGAGATCAAGGAACGGCTCGACCACCAGCTCGACGCGGTGCTCGACGCCGGCGACTGCGGCAGCGAGCCGACGAGCGTGATCGACCTGTCCGGACCCGAGCCGGAGGTCCTGCGCCGGGGCGCCGGGGACGTGTCCCGCTTCGAATAGGGCGCCCGACGCGGCGAGCGCGTCACCACGTAGATCACCCGGCCTGGCGTCCTCCGAGCGCCGGGCCACTGCCGTGCGCGCTTCCCTTTGCTCTGCTGCCGTATATGCACCACCCCGCGGCACCCACCCGCGGCGCCGCACTGGCGCATCCGCAGGTGCAGAGCAAAGGGAAGCGAAGAGCCTCCGCGCCCCGGCACCGCGCGGGGTCGCGAGTCGCGGCCGACACCTCCAACAGACACGATGATATCGGCGTGGACAACACTGTGTGCCACACAGTATGGTGTGACACATGGTTAGCGAGGACGTTCTACGGACGCACCTACAGGAGTTGCGTCGAGGCACCGTCGTGGTGGCCAGCCTGGTCGCGCTGCGTCGACCGGACTACGGCTACGCACTGCTGCAACGGCTCAGCGACCACGGCTTCCCGGTCGACGCCAACACCCTCTACCCGCTGCTGCGCCGCCTCGAGGACCAGGGGCTGCTGACCAGCGAGTGGAACACCGAAGAGAGCCGACCGCGCAAGTTCTACCGGACCAGCGACGAGGGCGAGTCGATGCTGAACCGGCTCCTCGACGACCTCGCCGCCGTGCAGACCTCCGTCACCGGGCTGATCCAAGGAGTGCAACGATGAACACCCTGACCGACCGCTACCTCGCCGCCACCCTGCGATCGGTGCCCGCCCAGCGCCGCGACGAGATCGCCGACGAGCTGCGGGCCTCCATCGACGACATGATCGAGGGCCGGACCGATGGCGGGCAGGACGCCACCACCGCCGAGCGGGAGGTGCTCACCGAGCTGGGCAACCCCGACGTGCTGGCCGCCCGGTACGCCGACCGCCGGTTGCAGCTCATCGGCCCGACCTACTACCTGCTCTGGCTGCGGCTGCTGAAGCTGCTGCTCAGCTTCATCCCGGCGCTCGTCGGCACGATCGTCACGGTGGTCGAGGCGGCGGAAGGGAAGGGTTTCGGCGCCATCGGGCCCGGCATCGTCGTGGCAATGCAGGTGGCGGTGCAGATCGCCTTCTGGCTCACACTGACCTTCGCCATCATCGAGCGCACCCAGACGGCCGTGGACCTGCCGGAGTGGACTGTCGACCAGTTGCCCGACGCGCCCGTACGACGAGGCATCCCCCTCGCCGACACCATCGCATCCGTGATCATGTTGGTGCTGACCATCGCGTACCTGCCGCTTCAGCACTACCACTCCTGGGTGAGCGACACCGACGGCGAGAACATCGCGATCCTCGACCCGGCCCTGTGGTCGTTCTGGCTGCCGGCGCTGATCGGCGTGCTGGCACTCAGTGTGGTCTTCGAAATCGTGAAGTACCGGGTCGACCGCTGGACGTGGGCCCTGTTCGGCACGAAGGTGCTGCTCGACCTGGCGTTCGCGGTGCCGCTGGCCTGGCTCGCGCTCTCCGACCGCCTGCTCAACCCGGCCCTGGCCGAGCGCCTGAGCTGGGTGGCGGAGGCCGACAACCGGGACGGCATCGGCCTGGCCATCGCCGTGGGCGCCGCCGCGATCGTGGTCTGGGACCTGATCGACACCGCCCGGAAGACCCGCGAGCAGACAACCACGTGAGCGACACCCGAGACGGCGGCCCCGCGCGGGCCCCCCCCCCGGCCCCCCCCCCGCGCCCCCCCCCGCCCCGCCCCCCCCCCCCCCCGCGACCGGCCGGGTCGACGGCATGGCATCGGTACCCGATGAGCGAGGCACC
>NZ_JBITGE010000021.1:0-119543 GCF_044456785.1 Micromonospora sp. NPDC050795
GTCGCTAACCCACTTACCGGAGACCTCTTCAGTTATCGATCACCGCCACGCCGTGACCTCACCCGGCCCACGCCCACTTACGAAACACGGCCTAGGTCCTGTTTCATAAGGGCGGTCGAGCCGAGGCGGAGTCCGGACGGCGATCCGGCAAGGCGCGGTCTCGTCCGGATACCGGTGTTGTATCCGGACGAAACCGCAACGCCGCCGGTCGTCGTCCGGGCCCGCCGCAGGCCGGCCAGTTCTTATGAAACAGGACCTGGGTCCTGTGCCGGGTCGCACCACTCGGCACCGACGGCCGGCGGGGCATGACGCCCCGTCGGCCGCCGCCGTTTCGTCCTGATGGTGGGCACGTATTGACCGCGCCCGGTCGGGTATGCCGCTGCCGTGGCGGGTAACCGTCGCGTGACCTCGAAAGGGAACGCCCAGAGCCACCGCACGGGGGAGTGCAGCGCACATGGGTGTAGGAAGCGGCATTTTTCTCATCGCGATCGGCGCGATCCTGACCTTCGCGCTGAGGGCCAACGTCTGGTGGATCGACGTACGCGCCGTCGGCTGGGTGTTCATCCTGGCCGGGCTGGCCGTACTGCTGACCACTGTCTGGTTCTGGCAGGACCGGCGCAAGCGGGCTCGAACCCTCATCGTGGAGGAGAACCGGCTGTCTCATCCCACGGCGATGATGCCGCCACCGCCGGACCCGCCGCCACCAACCGCGCCGCCGTCCTGATCCCGGCACAACGCGTACCCCTGAGCCACCCGTCCGATCGGCGGGTGGCTCAGTCGCGTGCGGTGTGCCGAGCCGTGAGCGGCGCTCCCGCCCTGCTCAACTCCGTCCAGCCGAGCGGGCAGCGGTGCACCGCCAGCTCGGCGGTGCGCAGACCCTCGTCGTTCACGCCCTCGGGGTCGAGGAGCGCGGAGAGCAGCGAGATGCCTGGATTGTGGGCAATGAGCAATGCCGTGCGGGCCGCCGGGTCCACAGTGCGGACCAGCGACAACAACTCCTCGGGGTGCGCGTCGTACGCACCCGGCTCATAACGGACGGTTGGGCGAGGACCGGTCGGGCCACCCTCCGGCGGTGAACCGGTCATCCCCATCGCCACCCCGTGCCAGGTCTGGCGGGTGCGTCGGGCCGTCGAGCAGATCACCACGTCGGGCAGCAGCCCCTGGTGCGCCAACCAGGCCCCGGCCGCTGCCGCGTCGGCGTTCCCGCGTGCGCTCAACGGCCGCTCCGCGTCGTCCGCCGCGTCGTTGCCCTGCTCGGCCTTCGCATGCCGTAGCAACACCAGTGTCCGTGTGTCGGGGTCGGCGTCCGTCATGCCCCCAGCTTGCCCGATTGGCGATCTCCGTGCCTGGGTAAGTCGATGGATGCCGCACCCCTACCGACGGCCGCGGCGCGACGTACGCCAGGTTAGAGCCGAGGAGCGAGACATGGGCATTGGTGGCAGCATCTTCTTGATCGCGTTGGGCGCGATCTTCGCGTTCGCAGTGGAGGCCGACCTGGGTTGGCTGGACCTGGCCGTCGTCGGCTGGGTGCTGATGCTCGCCGGCGTCGCCGGCCTGCTCGCCACCCTCTACTTCTGGAACAGCCGCCGCCGCCCGGTAGTGGCCGCGCCGGTTCGCGAAGAGCGCGTGGTGGCCGACCGGGTCGTGCCGGTCCAGGCCGACCAGGTCGTGCAGGAGTACCGCGAGGTGCGTCGGCCGGGCCGACCGGTCTGATCCTCGCCCACACACTCCGGGGTCCCGCAGCGTCGCGGGGCCCCGGCTCGCGTGTGCACGATCATGGCTATTGCCGCCGCCGTGCGTTGCCGCCGAGCGGCGTTGCCGGGACCCTGGGTCCTGGCGGTTGGGTCAGGCGAACAGCGCGAAGTAGATCGCGATGTGGTGACAGAGCGCCGCCAGCAGGGTGCAGGCATGGAAGAACTCGTGGTGGCCGAAGACGGTCGGCCACGGGTTGGGCCGGCGCAACGCGTAGAAGACCGCGCCGACGCTGTAGATCGCGCCGCCGACGATCAGCAGCACCAGTGCCGCGACGCCGCCCCCGTGCAGGATCTCCGGGAGCATGGCCACCGCCACCCAGCCCAGCGCCAGGTAGAGCGGCGCGGACACCCAGCGTGGCGCGTGCGGCCAGACCACCTTGACCGCAACGCCGGCCAGTGCGCCACCCCAGACCAGGGCCAGCATCACGGTGGCTGGCCGGGGCGCGAGCAGCATCGCGCAGAGCGGTGTGTACGTGCCGGCGATGAACACGAAGATCATCGAGTGGTCCATCCGGCGCATCACCTGGTAGCCGCGCTCCGACCACACGCGACGGTGGTACAGCGCGCTCGTGCCGAAGAGCCCGCAGACCGTCAGGCTGTAGATGAGGCAGCTCACCAGGGGTGCCCACCCGGGCCGGGTGGCGGCGATCGAGCAGAGCACGATGCCGCAGACCAGGGCGACGAAGAAGGCGTACGTGTGCAGCCAGCCGCGCATCCGGGGCTTACCGATGTCGACCGGCTTCAGGCGAAGCGGGGCGGAGGTGGTCACCCAGTCAGGTTACGGCACCGTAGGTTACTTGCAAGTAGTGGCGTTGGTGACACCCGGCACCGTCAACGTGAACACCGGATCGGCACGGCATCGGCGAGGATGAGCGGATGCGGATCCGACCCGTCGGGGCGCACGCCCTGCTACTCGACTGCACCGCCCCCGCCGACATCCCGGAGGCCGCCCTTGTCGAAGCGTGGCGGGCCGAGCTGTGGCGGCGTCGGGAGCGGGGCGACCTGATCGCCGTGGAGATCGTGCCGGCGGCCCGGACCGTGCTACTCGACGGCCTGCCCGACCCGACTACCACCGCCGAGCAGTTGACCCGTTGGGCGTCCGCCGTCACCCGGGCGCGAGGCGCAGCCGAACTCCGCGACGCCACAACCGAAGGCGGGGCCGACGACGCGGCTGACGTGTTCGTGCCGGTCACCTTCGACGGGCCGGACCTGGCGGCAGTGGCGGAACACTGGGGCGTGGACGTGCCGGCAGTACGGCACCGGTTGACCAGTACGCGGTTCCGGGTCGCCTTCTGCGGATTCGCGCCTGGATTCCCCTACCTGACCGGGCTGCCCGCCGATTTGGCGCTGCCCCGGCTGGCCACCCCCCGTCCCCGGGTGCCGGCTGGCTCGGTCGCGTTGGCGGGCCCGTACGCCGGCATCTACCCGGGCGCTTCCCCGGGCGGCTGGCTGCTGGTCGGTCGGACCGACCTGGTGCTGTTCGACGTTGCCGCGGACCCGCCGGCCCGACTCGGCCCGGGCACCACGGTGCGGATGGTGGCGGCGTGAGGGGCCCGGCCGCCATCGAGGTGATCCGCGCCGGTGCGCTCACCACGGTGCAGGACCTGGGCCGGCCCGGCTGGGCGCACCTGGGCGTACCCCGGTCCGGCGCCCTCGACCCGGGTGCGCTGCGGTTGGCCAACCGGCTGGTCGGCAATCCGGAGCACGCGGCCGGCCTGGAGATCACCCTGACCGGCTGCACCCTGCGGTTGACCCGGGCCGGCACGGTGGCGGTCACCGGCACCGAGGTTCCCGTCCAGGCGGGTGCCCGGCCCGGTGACACGGGACGCCCGCTCAGCGTGCCGGCCGGGACGGTGCTGCGGATCGGTCCTGCCCGGCGGGGCGTACGGAGTTGGCTGGCCGTGGCGGGCGGCATCGACGTGTCACCGGTGCTCGGGAGCCGGGCCACCGACACCCTCTCCGGGCTCGGCCCGCCCCGGCTACGGGACGGTGACCTGCTGCCGCTCGGTGATCCGGTCGGCACCCCGGCACCGGTGGACCTGACCGTGTGCCCGACGCCGCCTGAGGAGCTGCACCTGACGCTGGGTCCCGGTCCTCGCGAGGACTGGTTCACGCCGACGGCGTTCGACCGGCTCTTCGGCAGCGCGTACACCGTCAGCCCGGTGAGCAACCGGGTCGGTGCGCGGCTCGCCGGCGCGGCGCTGCCCCGCGCGGTGGCCGGCGAACTCCCCAGCGAGGGCATCGTGCTCGGCGCGGTGCAGGTGCCGGCGGACGGACAACCCCTGATCTTCCTCGCGGACCATCCGACCACCGGTGGATACCCCGTCATCGGGGTGGTCACCGACGTGACCCCGCTCGCGCAGGCCCGGCCAGGTACTACCGTCAGATTCCATGGACCTCAACGCTGACCTGGGCGAGGGATTCGGCATCTGGCGACTCGGTGACGACGAGGCGCTGCTGAGCCTCGTGACCTCCGCCAACGTCGCCTGCGGCTTTCACGGCGGCGACCCGTCGACCATGCGGCGGGTCTGCGAGGGCGCCGCGCGACGCGGCGTCGCGGTGGGCGCGCAGGTCGGCTACCGGGACCTGGCCGGCTTCGGCCGGCGGCACATCGCGTACGACTTCGCCGAGCTACGCGACGAGGTGACCTACCAGTTGGGGGCGCTGGACGCGTTCTGCCGGTTGTTCCGCACCCGGGTCCGCTACCTGAAGCCGCACGGCGCGCTCTACCACGCGGCCAGCACCGACGAGTCCCAGGCGGCGGCGGTGGTCGCCGCAGTCAGCGGCTACGACCCCGAGCTGCCCGTCCTCTGCCTTCCCGGCTCGACGCTCGCCCAACTCGCCGTGGGCGCCGGCGTGCCGGTGGTTGCCGAGGCGTTCGCCGACCGCGCCTACCTGCCCAACGGGGCGCTGGTGCCGCGCGGCACCCCCGGCGCGGTGATCACCGACCCCGAGCAGATCGCCGAACGGGCGGCGCGGATGGCCACCCAACGCAGCGTGGTGGCTGTCGACGGCACTGTCATCCCCTGCTCGGTCGACTCGATCTGCGTGCACGGCGACACCCCGGGCGCGGTCTCCGCCGCCGAACTCGTCCGCGCCACCCTGATCGACGCCGACATCACACTGGCCCCGTTCGCCTGACCGGAGGGGCCCAGCCGGGCCCCTCCGAATCGCATCAGGCGTCCAGGCCGCGGAGCACCAGCGGCAGCCGGGTCACGGCGCCGTCGACCACCTGGACCGGTACGCCCCAGTCCTGCCGGGTCAGGTGGCACGCCGCGTGCTCGACGTCCGCGTCACAGGTCGCCGCCTGCGCGGTCACCTGGAGCACCCCCGCGGTGACCTCGCCGTTGAGCACCAGCCGGCGGGACAGCTCGGTGCCCGTGCCGGCACCGTCCACCAGCAGTTCCGGCGGGGACGCGGAGACCACCAGCCGGGTCGACGGCCCGTACGTCTCGTCCAGCTTCTGCCCCGGTGCCGGGGTGAAGACGATGTCCAGGGTGACCTCGCCGGCGGCGACGTCGGTCGGCTTGCGCTCGGTGCGGTGCCGTGGCCCGTCCACAGTGCTGGCACCCGCCGCCGACAGTGCACCGGGGGCGAGCCGGGTCAACCGGTGTGCGGCGGACTCCACCACCAGCACCTCACCGGACGAGGTGAGCACCAGGTCGCTCGGCTCCGCCAACCCGTCGGCGACGGTGGAGACCTGGTTGCTGGCCGGGTCGAAGCGGCGCACCGCACCGTTGTACGTGTCCGCGATCAGCACCGAGCCGTCCGGCAGCGCGCACACGCCCAGCGGGTGCTGGAGCAGCGCCGACTCCGCCGGGCCGTCCACGTGCCCGAAGTCGAACAGGCCCTGACCGACGGCGGTGCCCAGCACACCGTTCTCGACGTACCGGATCGAGCTGGTCTCGCTGTCGGCCACCCAGAGCCGGGTGCCGTCGACGGAAATGGAGAGCCCGGACGGCTGGGCCATCCACGCCTCGGCCAGCGGGCCGTCGCGCAACGCCTCCACTGTGGTGCCGGCGTACATGCCGGCGGTCCGCTTGATCGGGTCGAACCACCAGAGCTGGTGGATGCCGGCCATCGCGATGATCAGCTTGTCGTCGTACCAGGCCAGGTCCCACGGCGACGAGAGGTCGACGGCGAACGCGTCGTGGGCGTGGTCGTCGACCTCAGCGCGCCACTGCCGCCCACTGCCGGCAACGGTGATTACCTCGCCGGACTCCAGCCGTACGCCGCGCAGCAGGTGGTTGACGGTGTCGGCCACCACCAGGTCGTAGCCGGCCACCTCGGCGACGTGCGTGGGCAGCACGCACACGCCCTGCGGCTCGGAGAACGTCGCCGCCGCGGCCGGGCCGTCCGCCCGCCCGCGCTCGCCCGAGCCGATCCGACGCACCGGCGTCTCGCCGTCCGGGTCGACCTCGACCACTGAATGCCGGGCCGAGTCCGAGACCAGCAGGTTGCCGTTGGGCAGCAGCACCGCCTTACCCGGGAAGCGCAGCGCGGTCTCCGGTGCCGGCGGCGGGACGTACGGGCCGTTGCCCCGGTGCAGGGTGCCCTTGGCCTCGTGGGTGGTGATCAACTCGTCGATCAGTCGGGCCAGCCCCTCGGCGTGCCCCTCGCCGGCCATGGTGGCCACCACGTAACCCTCGGGGTCGATCACCGACAGGGTCGGCCAGGCCCGGGCCGCGTACTGCTGCCACATGTCCATCTCGGGATCGTCGAGTACGGGGTGGTGCACCCCGTACCGCTCCACCGCGGCGGCGAGCGCGTCGGCGTCCTTCTCGTGCTCGAACTTCGGCGAGTGCACGCCGATGACGACGAGTACGTCGCCGTACTTCTCCTCCAGTGGGCGCAGCTCATCGAGCACGTGCAGGCAGTTGATACAGCAGAACGTCCAAAAATCCGCGATGACGATCTTGCCTCGAAGGTCGGCGAGCTTGAGGTCGCGTCCACCGGTGTTCAGCCAGCCCCGACCGCGCAGTTCGGGAGCCCGTACTCGTGCGCTCATGCACCCATCGTGCCTGACCACCGGCCCGTGCCCGGCCGGAGGGGGCGAGATTCGGTACCACCTGCGGGTACGACGACGGCGGGGTCACGGTTGCCCGTGCCCCCGCCGTCGGTGCGGCTACTTCGCGGCCGGCTTCAGGCAGAGCACCCGGTTGGTGCCCTCACCCGGCAACACCACGTGGGGCTGCGTCGTGTCGGTGCACTTCTCCTTGGCGTCCACCTTCGAGACGATCGTGAACGCGCCCGCCTCGCCGCAGTCCGCCGCCGACGCGCCGGCCTGCCCGGACTGCTTCACGCAGGTGCCGACCGCCGGGTCGAAGGCCGGTGTGTCGTTCCCGCCGACCTTGCCGAGCAGCAGCAGCAGGCCGAGGGGCACCGCCAGGATGAGCATCGCGGCGATCAGCACCGCGGCCAGCACCCGGCCGTTGCGGACCTTCGGCGTCGGTGGCTCCACCTTCGGCTCGTCGACGGCGTCCGGCTTGAACGCGTCGAACCGGCCCTGGTCCGACTGGCCGGCCTCCTGGCCCCAGGACGGCGCGGCCTGCGGCGGTGGCGGGAACGACGGAGGGAAACCGCCGCCCGGCACCGATTCGGTCGCCGGCCCGCCGTAGCCCGGCGCGCCGGAGCCCGGGCCGCCGAAGTTCGGCGCACCGAAGGTCGCCGTTCCGTTCGCGGTGCCGGCGGCAGACGCCCCGGGGCCGCCGCCGAACTGGTCCGCCGGTGCCTCGGCACCGGAGTGCGGGCGGGTGCCGTTCACCGGCCTGTTGTTGCCCGGGGCGTCGACGAAGGACGGCACACCGGGCGGGAACGCCGGCGGCGCCTCGTTGAACGCGTTCGGTGCGGGCTGCCGGTCGTCGAAGCGCGGATCGGCCGAGGGCTCGCCGCCCCAGCCGGGCCCAGCCTGCCGCTGCGCGTCGTTCTGCCACTCGGGTGCGGGCTGCTGCCGCTGCGCGTCGTTCTGCCAGTCGGGAGCGATCTGCCGCTGCTCCTCGTGCTGCCAGTCGGGCGTGGCCTGTCGTGGCGCGTCGTTCTGCCACTCCGGAGCACACTGACGGTCGGTGCCCGGGTCGCCCTGGAACGCCTCCGGCTCCGGCTCGGCCTCCGGCTCCGGTCGTGCCGGACGGCCGTACACCCGGGGTTGCGGGTTGGCCGTGCCGGTCGGTCGGATGGCCTGGTCGGTCGGGGGCATCACCCGGCTCGCCAGCGGCACCGAAGCGCTCGCCGTGGCCCGGGCCGCCGCGCCGGCTGCCGACTCGGCGTCCGACACCGGTACGACCGCGCGGCCCGCTCCGGACTCGGGCGAGGTGCGCGGGGCGGGTACCACCGCGCCGCTCGCGGAGACGTCCTCGGGGCGGCCACCGTACTGCGCGGCGGCGTCCGGGGTCTCCCGCTCGGCGTAGGCGGGCTGCTCGGGGATCGGAGCGAACTGAGCCTGGGGTGCGTAGTCGGACGGCGGGACGGCGGCCAGGCTGGCACCCGGGACGCGCTGCTCCTGCGGGGGCAGCGGCACCGCGTTCGCCGGCGAGATGCCCGGCGCGGGCCCGGGCTGGTAGGCCGGTGCCTCGTCGCCGCGGTCCGCCTCCCAGCCTCCACGGGACTGGGCGGAAGCTTCGGCCTCCGCGCGACCCCACACCTCACCGGGGGCCCACGGCTCGGCCTCCGGCACGCCGCCGGAGTTGCCCTGGGCGGCGTTGTCCGGGCCGGCGGCCCAGTTGGGCGCGCCGCCACTGGTGGGCACGCTGGCGCTGGCACGGGCGGGAAGGTTGCTCGGCTCCGCCGGGGTCCACCCTGCCTGCTCCGGCCGCTCGGTCGGCTGCTCCGGTTGGGAGAGCACCCAGTCGGGCTGCTGCGGACGGCCCTCGGCCTCGGCCCAGGCGGCCGGCTGCGCGGGCTGGTCCTGCCGCGCGTCGTTGCCGTCGTTCCACGATGCGGGCTGCGCCTGCGCCTGCTGCTGCGCGGCCCACCCGCCGGAGTTGGCCGGATCGTCCTGCGCGGGCCAGTTCGTGGTCGGGGCCGGGACCTGGGCGGCGCCACGGGCCGGGCTCTGCTGGGCGGCCTGACCCCAGCCGGGGGCGGACTGCTCGGTCGCTTCGGCGGGCTGGCCCCAGGCCGGTGGCGACTGCTCCGCCGGCGTCCACACCGGCTGGTCGTCCCGGGCGGCGCCGGCGGCGGGCCAGCCGCCGTTGCCGGTGGCCTGCTCCTGCTGGGCGCCGCCGGACCAGCCGGCGGCCTGCGGTGCGTCGGACTGCGGAGATTCGGTCGCCCGCCAGTCGGCTGCGGGCGGGTTGGCCTGCGCCGCGCCGCCCCAGCCGCTGGCCGGGTCCTCCTGGGCGGGCCAGGCGGCGGTGGCCGGGGGAACCTGCGCGGCGCCCCGTGCGGCTGGCTGGGCCTGCACCCAGTCCGGCTGCTCAGCGGGGGCGTTCGGGGTCCAGGTCGGTGCGGGTGCGCTCTGCTCGGCCGGCGTCCAGCCCTGCTGCTGCGCGGCCCAGGGTTCGGGCTGCGCCGGAGACGGCGCGCCGTCGTTGCCGGTCCATGCGCCGGGCTGCCGCTGCGGCGGCTCGCTCGCGCCGCCACCGGCGGCCCAGGCGGGCTGCGCCGGGTCGTTGGGCTGCGCTGCGGCGGCACCCCAGGCGGGGGCCGGCGGCTGCTCGGGCTGGGTCGCCCATGCCGGCGTCGACGGGTTCGGTCGCGTCGGGGGCGGGGGTGCCCAGCCCAGGTCGGGGCCGGTGGCGTTCTGGCCGTTGTCCGGCTGCGCCGGGCGGTCGCCGTACGGCGCCGGTCCGCCGGCACCCGGTGACACCTCGTCCGGCTCCTGGCCGGGTCGGTGCGGGCCCTCGGACGTCATGGGTGCGCCTCCTCCATCACATGTCGGCTCGCCGGTGCCGATCGGTCTCCTCGGCGTGGCTGCCGGCGTCACCGGCGTACCGCTGTGCCGGCTCCCCGCACGGTATCGGGTGGTGGCACGAACCGTCCAAGGAGCACTGCTCGTCACTCACCGTGTCCGGTTGATGTCGAGCGGTTCTTGTCGGCTCGGCGTCTGCCGGGTCGGCGGGCGGCGACCGAAGCCCACCGTACCGGGCGCTGCGGCAGGGCGGAATCCCGGTGGTGGTGGTTGGGAAACGCCGATGGCCCACCCGGTGGGCCGGGTGGGCCATCGATCTGGAGGAGGTGAGGAATGTAGTGGAGCGTCAGCTCATGTGACGCTGGGCGATGACGAGGATTTCCTCGCGAACCGCCGGCGAGTTCGCCGAGCGCAGCGCGTGCTCGATGGCACGGGCGCGGCGGGTCGCGTCGCGGTGGTTGCGGATTCGCTCGATCATGCTGCTCATTGGTGGGTCCCCCTAGCTATTCGGTTGTCAGCCCCTGATGCATCTATTCAACAGCAGAAGCCGGCGAAATTCCATCGATTATTAGGTGAGCTGAGACACCTGCCTAACAATCAAAGGTCAACAGGCTGCTTGGCCGACGGTTCCTTCGCTCAACGGACACGGCCGGTGTGCCGGGCGTTAACCCGTGGCACACCGGCCGTGGCTGGCGTTCTGAAACGATCAGGTCCAGGCGAGCAGCGCCGCCTCCGGATCCGTGAGGAAGTCGCCGACGTCCCGCAGGAACTTCGAGCCCAGCTCACCGTCGATGATCCGGTGGTCGAAGCTCAGCCCCAGCGTGGTGATCTGGCGAACCTTGACCTTGCCCTTGTGCACCCAGGGCATCTCCCGCACCGCGCCGAAGGCCAGGATCGCGGACTCACCCGGCGGCAGGATCGGTGTGCCCGTGTCCACCCCGAACACGCCGACGTTGGTGATGGTCAGGGTGCCGCCGGACATGGCCGCGGGCGAGGTGCGGCCGGACTTCGCCGTCTGCACCAGGTCGGTCAGCGCGTCCGCCAACTCCCGCAGCGAGAGGCGGCCGGCGTCCTTGACGTTCGGCACGATCAGACCGCGCTCGGTGGCCGCCGCGATGCCGAGGTTGACGTACTCCTTGACCACGATCTCGTCGCCCGCCCAGGTCGAGTTGACCATCGGGTGCCGTTGCACCGCCAGCAGCACCGCCTTCGCCACCAGCAGCAGCGGCGAGACCCGTACGTCGCGCCACTCCCGCCGGCCGCGCAGCCGGTCCAGTGCCTTCATCGCCCGGGTCACGTCGACGGTCAGGAACTCCGTCACGTGCGGGGCGGTGAACGCCGAGCGGGACATGTTCTCGGCGGTCAGCTTGCGGACGCCCTTGACCGGGATGCGCTGCTCCCGGTCCGCGCCGAAGCTGGGCGCCGTCGTCGCCGTGATCGGCTCGGCAACCACAACGCTCGCGCCGCTCGCCGCCTGCTGCACGTCCTCCCGGGTGATCGAGCCGAGCGGCCCCGACCCGGTCAACGTGGCGAGGTCGACCCCGAGATCCTTGGCGAGCTTGCGCACCGGCGGCTTGGCCAGCACGGCTCCACCGCTCGCCCCGCCGCGTCGATCATTGACTTGTGGTGCCGGAATCGTGGGAGTCGGGGCCGGTGTGTGACCCACCACAACTCCATGATCGACCCCAGCGGGGGCGGCGGGCGCCGGGACCGCACCCTTGCGGGGGCGGCGCTTCGCGGAGGTGGTACGCGGCCCGTAGCCGACCAGCACCGCCGTCCGCCCGCCCGGGGCCTCACCGCCGATCAGACCGGGTTCGATCATGCCCTCGGCCGGTGCCACCTCCACCGCCGCCAGCGAGGCCGCCGACGGGGTGGGCAGGTCACCGCTGGCCGTGGCAGTGGTCGACAGCGCCTCCAGCGGCCCGGCACCCGGGTCGGTGTCGATCGCGATGATCGGCGTACCGACCTCGACCGTGGTGCCCTCCGGGTGGTGGATCGCCTGGACCTGGCCGGCCCACTTCGCCGGGATCTCCACGGCCGCCTTCGCCGTCTCCACCTCGACGATCGGCTGGTTCAGCTCGATGGTGTCGCCGACCTTGACCAGCCAGGCCAGGATCTCGCCCTCGGTCAGCCCTTCGCCCAGGTCGGGCAGGTTGAACGTCTTGATCCGGGACATGTCGCTCACCAGCCGAAGGTGCGGTCGACGGCGTCGAGCACCCGATCGAGGTCGGGCAGGTACTCCTCCTCCACCCGGGCGGCCGGGTAGGGGGTGTCGAAGCCGGTCACCCGCAGCACGGGCGACTCCAGGGAGTAGAAGCACTCCTCGGTGATCCGGGCGGCCAACTCGGCGCCGAGGCCGATGTTGGACGGTGCCTCGTGCACCACGACCACACGGCCGGTGCGCTTCACCGACTCGTACGCCGCGGTCAGATCCAGCGGCGAGAGCGAGCGCAGGTCGATGACCTCCAGCTCCCGGCCGTCCTCGGCGGCGGCGGTCGCCGCCTCCAGGCAGGTCCGCACCATCGGCCCGTAGGCCAGCACGGTGACGTCGGTGCCGGGCCGCACGACCCGGGCCGAGTGCAGGGGGTACGCGTCGGACAGCGGCGCGTCCAGGTCGACCTGGCCCTTCTCCCAGTAGCGCCGCTTGGGCTCCAGGAAGACGATCGGGTCGTCCGAGGCGATGGCCTGCTGGATCATCACGTACGCGTCCTGCGGGTTCGAGCAGGTCACCACCTTCAGGCCGGCGGTGTGCGCGAAGTACGCCTCCGGCGACTCGGAGTGGTGCTCGACCGCGCCGATGCCGCCGCCGAACGGGATCCGGATCACCATGGGGATGCTGAGCTTGCCGCCCGAGCGGTAGTGCATCTTCGCGACCTGCGACACGATCTGGTCGTACGCCGGGTAGACGAAGCCGTCGAACTGGATCTCGCAGACCGGCCGGTAGCCGCGGATGGCCAGACCGACAGCGGTGCCGATGATGCCGGACTCGGCCAACGGGGTGTCGATCACCCGCTGGTCGCCGAAGTCCTTCTGGAGACCGTCGGTGATCCGGAAGACGCCGCCGAGCTTGCCGACGTCCTCGCCCATGATGATGACCTTGGGGTCGTTCTCCAGGGCGCGGCGCAGACCGGTGTTGAGGGCCTTTCCGATGGTGAGCGTCTCCGTGGCCATCAGTGGGCGCTCCCCTCGAACGACTCCATGTAGCGGCTGAACTTCGCGCGCTGCTCGTCGAGCAGCGGAGACCCATTGGGGTAGACGTGGTCGAACATCGTCACCGGTTCCGGGTTCGGCATCTCGGGCACCCGCTCACGCAGGTGCACCGACTCGCGGCGGGCCTGCTCGTCGACCTCGGCGAAGAAGCCCGCGTCGGCGATCTGCTGCTTCTCCAGGAAGGCCTTGACCCGGGCGATCGGGTCCTTGGCCTGCCACGCCTCGACCTCGCTGGCGATGCGGTAGCGGGTCGGGTCGTCGGAGGTGGTGTGCGCGCCCATCCGGTAGGTGTACGCCTCGATCAGGCTCGGGCCCTGCCCGAGGCGGGCGTTGTCCAGCGCGGTGCGGGTGACCGCGTACGTGGCGAGCACGTCGTTGCCGTCCACCCGTACTCCGGGGAAGCCGAAGCCGGCGGCCCGCTGGTAGAGGGGCACGCGGGTCTGCCGCTCCAGCGGCTCGGAGATCGCGTACTGGTTGTTCTGGCAGAAGAAGACCAGCGGCGCGTTGAACACGCTGGCCCAGACGAACGCCTCGTTCACGTCGCCCTGGCTGGTGGCGCCGTCACCGAAGTAGGCGATCGCCGCCTCGCCGTCGTCGGTGCCGGTCTTGCCGTCGATGGTGATGCCCATCGCGTAGCCGGTCGCGTGCAGGGTCTGCGCTCCGATGACGATCGTGTACATGTTGAACTTGAACTCGTTCGGGTCCCAGCCGCCCTGGTCGACGCCGCGGAACAGGCCGAGCGGCATGATCGGGTCGATGCCCCGGCAGTAGAGGACGCCGTGCTCCCGGTAGGTCGGGAAGGCCATGTCCTGGGTACGCAGCGCCCGCCCGGAGCCGACCTGGGCGGCTTCCTGGCCGAGCAGGCTGGCCCACAGGCCCAGCTCGCCCTGACGCTGGAGAGCGGTCGCCTCGGCGTCCAGCTTCCGGACCAGCACCAGGTCGCGGTAGAGACCGCGGTATTCCTCGTCGGTGAAGTCGACGCGGTACTCGGTGCCGTCCGGCCCGATGGCGCTGTCGATCCGCTCGCCTTCGGGGGTGAGTAGCTGCACCAGCGCGGGGTCGCCGGCCGCGCCCTTCCTGGAGCGGGGTGCAGCCCGCCTGCTGCGGGTGGTGCCCCCGGGGTCGCCCTTTGCCATCGGTGTCTCCCTGTCGTGTCTGCGTCGGCACCGGGGGGTCACCCGGCCGCGCAACTCGTGCGCCTGCCCGGCTGCTGCCGGACCGGTTCCTGGCGGCCGCGCCTAGCCCCGGTGGGGGTTGCCGCACGGCGTGATCCGGGGTCTGGCCGAACCCGGATCGGGAGCGCCGGCGCTCAACCGCGCCTGCCGCGAGGGTGCGCGGAGGTCACGGCTGCGTTGCCGTCGTGCTCCATATTTGCAGAGCAGGTGAGCGCGCCCACAGTACGCCTGCCTCCGCAATCCGACTGCCCGTGCTTTGACGCCGTTTGTCGCCATCATGCCGGCCGGCGTTTCCCATGCGTTGAGGCACGATTCGTCACCGTTCGGGTAGCACCGCGTGTCGACACGCTGTGGAGGTTGGCTGACCCAGGGTGACTACGCCAGGCTGATTCCCGCAGGATCGCGCCTATTGGGTTATTTGTCGGGTTTTACCCTACGGCGGCGTCCATTCATGTCCTCCGACGGGGCCGACGACTAGGGGTGTGCGGTGTACGAGCCAGGTGACGGTCCCGGCACACCAGCGCTCGGTCGGCACCGGTCGGCTGGCGGCTATCGCCGGGTGGTCGGTGTCCACCGGGCCCCCGGCGCCGGTGGCACCTCCCGCGGTTACCTGCTCACCGTCGCGCTGCTGGCCGGCACGGCGTCGATGCCCATCCTCGCCGCGATCAGCGCGGGCTCGGCCACCCCAGGCAGCACCGCCCTACCGGACAGCAGCACCCCGTTCATGCCGACCCCGTCCGTCGGGCCGGTGGTGATCCCCATGCCGATGACCAGCCAACCGGCGCTTCCCCCGCTCGGCACACCCAGCGTCGGCCCGACCAGCGGCTGGCTGCCGGCCGCGCCGTCGAACGCGCGGGGAGGGCCCGCCGCTGCCGATCCCGGGCCCGCCCGGTGGACGACCGCCCCGCCGGTGGCACCGAGACCCACGCGGAGCACCTCGCCGCCGGTACCCCCGCCCGTCGCTCCGCCACCGCCGACCGACCCGGAACCGACCGATCCGCCGGATGCGACCGATCCGCCGGACCCCACCGATCCGCCGGACCCCACCGATCCGCCGGACCCGACCGACTCGCCGGACCCGGAACCGACCGACCCGGACCCCACCGACTCGGCGGACCCGGACCCGACCGACTCGCCGGGCCCCTCCAGCTCGGCCGATCCCGATCCGACCCCGACCCTGACGGTGGACCCGACACCCACACTGGACCCGACGTCCACGCCGACCGACGACGCGACAGCGACCGCCGTGCCGACCAGCACCCGGTCCGTCCCGGCCCCCAGACCCACGCCGCTCGCGGTACCGCCCCGCCGACCCGGCCCGGTGACCCCGTCGCCGTCGGCCGTCGCCCCGACGCCCAGCGTGAGCCCGGCGCCACTGGCCGGACCGACATACCCCGCGGTCTCGCCGACGGTACGGTGACGATCAGGCGCGACCCGTCCGGCGACGGCTGCGCCCGGCGGTAGGCGCGTACCGGAGGAGGTGGCGTGGGCGGCGGTGCGGAACCCCGCCCGGTCGTCACCCGGCCCGGCCCGGGGCTGCGGATCGCCCGGCTGGTCACCGAGGTGACCGCCCCGGCGGTACTCGTGTCGCTGCTGATCATCACGGTGAGCTGGCGCAGCGCCAGCCGCCCCGGTCAGGGCCTCGTCTGGGGTCTGCTCGCCACTCTCTTCGTCACCGGCATTCCGTTCGCCTACATCGTCGGCGGGGTACGCCGGGGCCGGCTCACCGACCACCACGTCGGCCGCCGGGAGCAGCGCCGGGGGCCGCTGCTGGTCGGCCTCGGTTCGGTCGCGGCAGGGCTTGCCCTGCTCGCCGTGCTCGGCGCGCCCCGCCCGGTGCTGGCACTGGCGGTGTCCGGCCTCGTCGGCCTCGTCGTCGCCGTGTCGGTCAGCCACTGGTGGAAGATGTCGATCCACTCGGCGGTGGCCGCCGGCACACTGGTCATCCTGATGCTGACCTTCGGGACCCGACTGGTCGTCGCCGCACCGCTGCTGGCGGTGGTCGGCTGGTCCCGGGTACGGCTGAAAGACCACACGCTGGCACAGGTGCTGACCGGAGGTGCGCTCGGCGCCCTGATCGCCGCGGTGATCTTCGGTTCGCTGCGTTAGCCGGGCCGAGGGCGGGCGGCGCGCAGCCGCCCACCCTCGGACGCCGTCAGGCGCCGTCGTCGGCGAGGCGGTGGCGGTTCGCCTCGATCCACGCGTCCAGCGCGGCCGGGTCGTCCGGGTCCACCCCGTCGGCCATCAGCTGCGCCACCGCGGCGGTGGCCGCGCTGCGCCGCTCACCGGTCGAGTAGAGGCGGGCGAACTCCGGCACCATCTCCTCGATCGCCTCGTCGGTGCGCGTCGTCGCCGCCTCGGGCAGCCCGCGCTGGCGCGACGCGTACCGCGCCCAGGCCCGCAGCACCCGGGGGAGCATCGCCGCGTCGTCCATGTCCAGCACGGCCCGGCGGTGCACCCAGTCCAGCAGGAAGAGCCCGGACACCGCCGGACTCCAGCGCATCGGATCGGCGTCCGGGAAGCTCGCCGAGTGGTCCAGCAGCAGGCTCAGGCAGAAGTGCAGCGAGGCCAACTCCGGGCCGTCGACGGCGTCCAGCCCAAAGCGGGCGGCCTCCGGCGCGGCGAGGAACCGCCGGACCAGGTCGGTGCGCTCGGCCGCGGAGAGCGGCTCGACCTCCGCCGGACCGGTCGGGTCGGCCGCGGTGGGCAGCATCGCCAGCCGGGCCCCGACCAACGCCCGGTCGGTGGCGAGCGACCCCTCGCCGGGCAACTCGCCCAGGTCGTCGGTGACCGCCAGGTGGCGAGCCACCTCGCCCCGGAACTGGGCTGGATCTTCGGTACGGAACCAGGTCAGCTCGTCGTCGGCGCACATCTGCCGGACCTGGTCCAGGATCCGTTCGGCCGGCCCGCCGACGAAGATGTCCTTGGTGATCCCGATGTTGTGGTCCACCAGGGCCACCAGCGCGTGCTCCGAGCCGCCGGACTCGTCGTCGTAGGCGAAGCTCGCGAGGTAGGAGGTCTGGTCGCCGTACACGTCGCCGTACGCCCAGGTGCCGGTGAGGTGCACCCGGCCGAGCTGAGCCGTCCAGGTGGGCGCCTGGCTGCCCGGGCGCACCCGATCGGCACCCTCGGCGGTCGGAACGAGGGTGGCGAAGACCTGCCGGATGGTGGTCGCCGCCGCGACCCTGCGGCGGGCGGTGGCGGCGAGGAAACCGGTGACGAACTCCCGTACGGCGGCGTCGCGGTCGGTCTCCGCGATCGCGTAGACACTGCCCAGCAGGGCGCTGCCGAGCATCTCGGCGTCGAGGGCGGACTCCAGCTTGGTCACGTCGCGTGCGGCGTGCAGCACCGCGTCGTAGGGGGTCTGAGGCGTGGCCATGCTCCGACCCTACGCCGCCCGGGGCGTACGCAGAGCGGTAGCGAGCCGTGCGGGAGCGTCAGCGGCGTGCGGCGTCCCGCAGCGCGTCGCGTGCCTGGGCGTACGAGCCGAGCACGGTCCGTACCGGTGTCAGTACGTACTCGTCGCCCACCTGGGCGACCCGCGCCGTCAGCCGCTGGTCGGCGCGGGCCCGGGCGCGCCGGGCGGCCAGGCGCACCACCGGCCGGGTCAGTGCCGCCACCAGCAGCCCGGCCAGCAGGCCGCCGAGCAGCAGGACGGTCGGCAGTGGCACCTGGCCGACCATCGGGTTGTCCAGCGCGGGCAGGCCGAGCGCCCGCAGCGCGTAGCCGAGCACCAACCAGCCCAGCCCGACCACGGCGGCGAGCGTGACCAACCACTGCACACCGCCGACGAGACGCCACCACAGCGGGCGACGGTCGAGGCCGAGGTCGGTGCCGGCGATCGTGCGGTCCAGGGCGTCCGGCAGGTCGCCGAGGCGGGACCGGGCGGCGGAGGTCACCGCGCCGGGCCAGGCCGCGGGCAGGTCGGCGGCGGCCCGGTCGGCCACCGCGCGGATGGCGAGGCCGAGCGCCGAACGCTGGGCGGCCGTCGGGTCCGGTACCGAGGTGGCCGCCACCAGGCTCTCCGCCGGGTCGGCCTGGTCACCGGTCGGACCGGGCAGGTGCAGCCGACGCAGCGGGTCGGGCCGCAACCGCCGCCAGCCCCGGACCACGGGCCAGCCGGTGGCCGCGCCGGCCCGGTGCCGGTACGCCCGCTCCACGGCCTCGGTCACCGCCGGCACCCCGGCGGCCCCGGCCAGCGCCCGGTTCAGCCCGTTGACGGAGGTGTCGTCGGGCCCGCCCGCCGGCCGGGCCGAACCGACCAGCTCGTCCAGGCCGGCGACGACCGTGTCGACGTCGCCAGCGAGCCGCCGCAACGCGGCCTGCCGCTCGGCGACCGTGCGCTCCAGCGCGTTGCGCAGCCCGACCATTCCGGCCGGATCGATGGCGGTGGTGGCTAGCAGGGGCACCCCGGTCAGCCCGTCCGTGTCGAGCAGCCGACGCAGGTCGTCCAGGACCCGGGGCACCTCGGCCGGAGGCAGCCGGTCGGCCTGGTTGAGCACGACCAGGGTGACGTCGCGGTGCCGGTGGAACTCGCGCAGGTAGCTGTCGTGGATGACCCGGTCGGCGTACTTCTGCGGGTCGACCACCCAGACCACCTGGTCGACAAGGCCCAGGAGTCGGTCCACCTCGAGCCGGTGCGATCGCTGCACCGAGTCGAAGTCGGGCAGGTCGAGCAGGATCAGCCCGTGCAGGGCCGTCTCGTCGTCCGCGTCCAGGGCGCTCTCCCGGACGAAGCGGTGTCGGGGCAGTACGCCGATCCAGTCGAGCAGGTGGTTGGCGCCCTCCAGCGGCCCCCACACGCAGGCGTGGGTGACGCCGGTGGTCGGCCGGCGCACCCCGACCGGCGAGAGTTCCAGTTGGGCCAACGCGTTGAAGAGGCTGGACTTGCCGCTGCCCGTGGCACCGGCCAGGGCGACCACCGTGTGGTCCCGGGACAGCGCGAGCCGGGTGCCGGCCCGCTCGACAAGGGTGTGCGCGGGCACCAGGTCGGAGTCCGGCAGCAGACCGTCCACGGCGCCCAGGAACCGGCGTACCGCGTCCAGGCGGGCGATCAGCGCGTCGGCGTCGACCCGCTGGTCCCCGCGGAACACCTCGCGTACCCGGCCGGCGATGTTGCTCACCGGGAGCCCTCCTCGTCGGCGGCGGACAGGCCGCTGCGGTGCCGGGCCAGCTCGACCCGGCCGGCGGCCCGGCGCAGTCCGTCGCCGGCGTCCGCGGCGGGGCGGGCGTCGGCGGTGCGGCTCAGGAAACGGTCGGCCTCCGCGTCGAGCAGCGTCCGCACCCGGCCCAGCAGGTCGGTGCGGGCCTTCGCGGCGAGGGTACGCACCGCCTGGTCGCCGAAGATCGCCTGGAGGACGGCCTGCGCGGCGACGGTGGTGCCGGCACCGGTCGCCAGTTCCAGCCCGGTCGGGATGAACGCGGTGGAGGCGAAGACGGCGATCATCACGGCCAGCCCGGTGGCGTTCACCGCGTACGCGGCGGTGCGGGCCACGAACCGCTTGTCACCGCCCTCGACCCGGACCAGTTCCAGCACTCCGCGCTGCCAGTCCCGGACCATGCGCTCGGCGCGTTCGGGTAGGTCGTCGCTCGGGTGGGCGAGCGCCGGGTCGAGCAGCCCGGCGCCGGCCGGGTGTGCCTTCCACCCGGTGTACGCGGACTCGGCAGCCTCCGAGGCCACCCCGCGCAGCAGCGTCACCAATTGGGACTCGATGGCGTTGCGCAGCTCGGCGGCGGGCGCCGGCCGGCCGGTGACGGCGGCCACGACCCGGTCCCGGAGGCGGCCGATCCGTGCCTCCAACGTGCGGAACAGCTCGCCGGTGCCGACGAACTCCTGCCAGCGGGCGAGCACCTCACCCCGGAGCAGCCGGCCGTCCTGGAGCCCCTGCTCGACGGTGCGCTCGGCACCCCGGTACGCGGCCCGGACCCGTTCGTCCAGCCCGTCGGCGGCGGCGAGCTGCTCGTCGGCGGCGTCGGCCAGATCTTCCACGGCGGGGTGGAGTGCGGCCAGCGCCCCGTCGAGGGTCTGGCGGACCACCGCCGCCCGGGCGTCCGCGTCGGCGGCCAACCGGGCGAACCAGTCGGCAAGGGGGGCGGTGACTCCCTCGGGGAGCAGCCCCTGACCGTCGGTCCAGGTTTCGGGCAGCACGAACAGCGGCGCCCGGCCGAGGTCCTGCTCGGCGAGCATCTCGGTCAGGTGCGCGGCGATCTCTTCGGTGGCCTCGGCGGGCACCCGGTCCAGCACCATGGCGATCACGGCGCCGCGTGCCCGGGCGCTGCGCAGCAGCTCCCAGGGCACCGCGTCCGCGTACCGGGCGGCGGTGGTGACGAAGAGCCACAGGTCGGCGGCGGCCAGCAGTTGGGTGGCGAGCGCCCGGTTGGCGTCGACGACCGAGTCGATGTCGGGCGCGTCGAGGAAGGCCAGCCCGGCGGGCAGGGCCGGGGCGGTGACGAGGTGCAGGGCGCGCGGATCGTCGCTCGGCTCGGTGGTGCGGGTCAGACCGGGCAGGAGCTCTCCCTGCCGAAACCAGGCCGCGTCGGACGGGTTGCAGACCAGCACCGGGGAGCGGGTGGTCGGCCGGAGCACGCCGGCGGCGCTGACCCGGGCCTTGACCAGGCTGTTGACCAGGGTCGATTTACCCGCGCCGGTGGAGCCGCCGACCACCACGAGCAGTGGGGCGTCCAGCCGGGCGAGCCGGGGCAGCAGGTAGTCGTCGAGTTGGTCGGTGAGGGCGGTGGCGGTGTGCCGGGCGGGGCCGGCGGAGGGCAGCGCGAGGGGATAGCGGGTCGCGCCGATCGCCTCCCGGAGGCCCGACAGTGCGCCGGGGAGGCTGCCGTCCCCGGTGGTGGCGGGGGGCTCCTCCGCGGCGGCCGGCGGGTCGGTGCGGGCTGCGACGGCGGGCGCACCGGAATGGGTGGCGGGATCGCCGTGCGTCGTCACCGCTAAAGCGTGCCCGACCGATGCAAGGGAAGACAACCGGACGGTAATAACGGCTGGGTTGCGTCGGGTTGACTCAAGTCACCTTGACGATTGGCCAACGCGTGGCACTATTGAGTCAAGTTCACTCAACTTGTGGTGGGGCCCGCTGCGGGCGGTGCTCGCCAGCAGCCCACGGGCGATGCCCGTCACCTGCACAACCTTACGAAGCGAGGAAGCGAAGATGGCACGTGCGGTCGGTATCGACCTCGGCACGACGAACTCCTGCGTCAGCGTTCTCGAGGGCGGTGAGCCCACCGTCATCGCCAACGCCGAGGGTTCGCGGACGACTCCTTCGATCGTCGCGTTCGCCCGCAACGGCGAGGTGCTCGTCGGTGAGGTCGCCAAGCGCCAAGCGGTGACCAACCCGGACCGGACGATCCGGTCGGTCAAGCGCGAGGTCGGCACGAACTGGTCCGTCGACATCGACGGCAAGAAGTACACCCCGCAGGAGATCTCGGCCCGGACGCTGATGAAGCTCAAGCGGGACGCCGAGGCGTACCTGGGCGAGCAGATCACCGACGCGGTGATCACCGTTCCGGCCTACTTCAACGACAGCCAGCGCCAGGCGACGAAGGAGGCCGGTGAGATCGCCGGCTTCAACGTGCTGCGGATCGTCAACGAGCCGACGGCCGCCGCCCTGGCGTACGGGCTGGACAAGGGCTCCAAGGAGCAGACCGTCCTGGTCTTCGACCTCGGTGGCGGCACCTTCGACGTCTCGCTGCTGGAGCTGGCCGAGGGCGTCGTCGAGGTCAAGTCGACGAGCGGTGACAACCAGCTCGGTGGCGACGACTGGGACCAGCGGATCATCGACCACCTGGTCAAGACGTTCCGTGGTGAGCACGGCATCGACCTTTCGCAGGACAAGATGGCCCTCCAGCGGCTCCGCGAGGCAGCCGAGAAGGCCAAGATCGAGCTGTCCGCAGCCACCACCACCAACATCAACCTGCCGTACATCACCGCCGGCGCGGCCGGCCCGCTGCACCTCGACGTGACGCTGAGCCGTGCCGAGTTCCAGCGGATGACGCAGGACCTGCTGGACCGCTGCAAGGGCCCGTTCGAGCAGGCCGTGAAGGACGCCGGGATCAAGATCTCCGACGTCGAGCACGTCATCCTGGTCGGTGGTTCGACCCGGATGCCCGCCGTGACCGACCTGGTCAAGCAGCTCACCGGTCGTGACCCGAACAAGGGCGTCAACCCGGACGAGGTGGTCGCCGTCGGCGCCGCCCTCCAGGCCGGCGTGCTTAAGGGTGAGGTCAAGGACGTCCTGCTGCTCGACGTGACTCCGCTGAGCCTGGGCATCGAGACCAAGGGCGGCATCTTCACCAAGCTGATCGAGCGCAACACCACCATCCCGACCAAGCGTTCCGAGGTCTTCACCACGGCCGACGACAACCAGCCGTCGGTGCTGATCCAGGTGTTCCAGGGTGAGCGGGAGATCGCGGCGTACAACAAGAAGCTCGGCACCTTCGAGCTGACCGGCCTCCCGCCGGCGCCGCGCGGCGTGCCGCAGATCGAGGTCGCGTTCGACATCGACGCCAACGGCATCGTCAACGTGCACGCCAAGGACCTGGGCACCGGCAAGGAACAGAAGATGACGATCACCGGCGGCTCCTCGCTGCCGAAGGACGACATCGAGCGGATGCGCCGGGACGCCGAGGAGCACGCGGAGGAGGACAAGCGTCGCCGCGACGACGCCGAGACCCGCAACGTGGCCGAGGCGCTCCAGTGGCAGACCGAGAAGTTCCTCGCCGAGAGCGGCGACAAGCTGCCCGCTGAGAACCGCGAGCAGCTCAACGAGGCGCTCGGCGAGCTGCGTGGCGCCCTCGGCGGTCAGGACATCGAGAAGATCAAGTCGGCGCACGAGAAGCTGGCTCAGGTCTCCCAGCAGGCCGGTTCGCTGCTCTACTCGTCTCAGGCCGAGCAGGGTCAGCAGCCGGGTGGCGAGCCCGGCCCGGGTGCGACCGGCGCGACCGGTGCGACCGGCCCGCAGGCCGGCGGCGCCGACGACGTGGTCGACGCGGAAATCGTGGACGAGGACGGCAAGAAGTGACCGTCGGCCTCCGACACGTTTCCACCGCGAAGGGGATGAGGTAGCCGCATGACGCAGAAGCCACGAGCCGCCGACCCGGGCGACACCGGGTCGACGCCGGGTGGCTCCGCGACCACGGAGCCGACCGGCGACGGGGAGCGGGTCGTCATCCGCAACAACCGTAAGCTCGTCGACACCGCCGAGCCGGAGGGGACCGCCGCGGACGCGGAGGCCGGTGTGCCGGCCGAGGGTCTGGTCGAGGACGCCGAGGTCGTGGTCGACGAGATCGAGGTCGAGGTCAACTCCACCGACGGGCCGGAGCCGTCCGGCCCGGCGGTGGTGGACGCCCCGGCGCAGCCGGTGGACGGTAGCCGCGCGGGCACCTCGCTCGGCGCCGAGCTGGAGGCACTACGGGCCGAGCTGGACGAGCGGACCAGGGATCTCCAGCGGGTGTCGGCGGAGTACGCCAACTACCGCAAGCGGGTCGACCGGGACCGCAGCCTCGTGCAGGAGCAGGCGACCGGCTCGGTGCTGGCCGCGCTGCTGCCGATCCTCGACGACCTGGACCGGGCCCGGGAACACGGCGACCTGGTCGGGCCGTTCGGCACGGTGGCGGAACAGCTCACCACCGCGCTGGGCAAGTTCGGCCTGAACGCCTTCGGCGAGCAGGGCGACCCGTTCGATCCGACCCGGCACGAGGCGGTCGCGCACCAGACCTCGGCCGACGTCAGCGAGCCGACCTGCGTACAGGTCATGCGACGCGGCTACCAGCTCGGTGAGCGGCTGCTGCGCCCCGCGCTGGTCGCGGTCGCGGATCCGGAATAGTGCCAGGCAGTGAGCAGGCCGTCCCACCCACCGCCCAGCGGTGGGTGGGACGGCCGGGCCACCAGGGTCGGAAGGAGGTGGACCGGTGAGTTCGAAGGACTGGATCGAGAAGGACTTCTACGCCGTGCTCGGCGTGGACAAGGCCGCCTCCGCGGATGACATCAAGAAGGCGTACCGCAAGGTGGCCCGGGAATCGCACCCGGACCACAACCCGGGCGACCCGAAGGCCGAGGAGCGATTCAAGGCCGCGTCCGAGGCGTACAACGTGCTGTCGGACAGCGGCCGCCGTCGCGAGTACGACGAGATGCGTTCCCTCTTCGGCTCGGGCGCGTTCCGGCGCAACGCCAGGGGTGGCGGTCAGCCGGGCGGCATGCCGTTCGACGTCTCCGACATGTTCGGTGGCGGCGCAGGTGGCGGCGATCGTCGCTTCGGTGGTGCCGGCTTCCAGGATCTGTTCAGCTCGATCTTCAGCGGCGGTCAGGCCGGTGGGCAGGCCGCGCCACGCGGTCCGGCCCGTGGTCGAAACGTGGAGACCGAGGTGGCGCTGGACTTCGGCGACGCGGTGCGTGGGGTGACGCTGCCCCTGACTCTGCGCGCGCCGGGAGTCTGCGACACCTGCCACGGCAACGGGGCGAAGCCCGGCACCCAGCCGCGTACCTGCCCGGTCTGTCATGGTGCCGGCGTGACCACCCGCGACCAGGGGTCGTTCAGCTTCTCCGAGCCGTGCCGCAACTGCCAGGGCGTCGGCACTGTGGTCGAGGAGAAGTGCCCGGAGTGCCACGGCAGCGGCGGCGTCACAAAGACCCGCACCATGAACGTGCGCTTCCCCGCCGGTGTGGCCGACGGTCAACGCATCCGGCTGGCCGGGCGCGGTGAGCCGGGCGAACGCGGTGGCCCGGCGGGTGACCTTTTCGTACAGGTCAAGGTTCGGCCGGACGAGCTGTTCGGGCGTACCGGGGACGACCTGACGCTGACCGTGCCGGTGACCTTTGCGGAGGCCGTGCTCGGCACGGACCTGCGGGTGCCCACGCTCGACGGGGCGGTGACCCTGCGGGTGCCGCCGGGGACGCCGAGCGGTCGGGTGCTGCGGGCCCGGGGCAAGGGTGTGGTCCGCCGCGACGGGCAGGCCGGTGACCTGCTGGTCACGCTGGACGTGGTGGTGCCGGCCCGGTTGTCCGACGAGGCGCGCACGGCGCTGGAGTCGTTCGCCGAGCAGACCCCGCCGGCGGCCCGGGAACATCTCGACGCGCGGGTGCGTCGAGTCAGTTAGTCCGGTGGAACGGACGCGGAGGTGAGCGGGATGTCGGGCGAGTTCCTCGGTTCGGGCGACCCTGCCTACGAGGCCAAGGTGTTGATGATCTCGGTGGCGGCTCGGATGGCGGGGATGCATCCGCAGACCCTGCGCCAGTACGACCGCCTGGGGCTCGTGCAGCCCGGCCGAGCCGCTGGTGGCGGGCGTCGCTACAGCGTCCGCGACGTCGTGCTGTTGCGCGAGGTGCAGCGGCTCAGTCAGGACGACGGAATCAACCTGGCCGGCGTCAAGCGGATCATCGGGCTGGAGCGGCTGCTGGAGCAGGCGCAGCAGCGGGTGGCCCGGCTGGAGGCTGAGCTGGACGCCGCGTACCGCCGGGTGGCGGAGCTGGAGTCGCTGGCCCGCTTCCCGGGCCGGGATCTGGTGCCGACGAACCGCACGTCCACCGCCCTGGTGGTGTGGCGTCCCCGCCGTACGCCCGATCGCTGAGCTGCCGCTCACCCGGATCTGTCTTCTCGGCCCGGACCGCGCCGGATTCCCGGCGCGGTCCGGGCCGCTTCAGTTAGCCTGTCGATAAGGGTCCAATCGGCCTAATCTGGACCTACCGGCATGGCGAGGGGGAGCGATGGCGGAATCGGCGAAGAAGGTGGCCCAACAGACCGAGGACCGGCTGGAGAACCTGGCCGAGACCGTCCGCAAGAAGTTCGACAAGGTGACCGAGGGGACCTACCGGGACCGGATCATCGCGGGCCGGTTCGCCGAAAACGGGGACCACGCCGCCGAACGGGTCCAAGCCGAACCAGAACGCAAGCAGGACTGACCGGTAACCAACGTGCGGGCCGGGACCCACGGGGGGTCCCGGCCCGCCCCGCGTACCCCGCGCGCCCCGCGCGCAATTCCGCGATCTTGCAGTTTGGGATGACGGAATGTCTAGCTTCGCGCAATAGGTCGGAACAGAAAGTGCAAGATCGGCGAAAGAACCGCAGCGAATCCGGCAGTTCAGCCGAGGCGGCGGTTCTCGCGGACCAGGCCGCCCTCGCACCAGTCCCGATAGACGAAGAGGTCCGGTCGGGCCAACAGCACCCGGCCGTTGTGCGCCCAGACCTTCATCAGTTCGTCGCCGTCACGCTCGGCCTGTTCGACGAGCTTGCGGAAGCGGCGCTTGGGATGGGCGCGGAAGTTCGTCCGGATGCCGTCGGCCGCGTAGATGTAGAGGCAGTGCAGCGCGAACCGCCGGGCCGGGCAGGTTGGATCCATCGCTAACTCGAAGAGCGTCAACACCAGCCGGTCGCCGGAGACCAGCAGGTCCCAGTCCGGTGGCATCGACGCCAACGGCACTGAATCGGGCTTGTACGCCCAAGCTCGCAACTCCGCCGGAGTCGGATCGACGGGGTTGGCGAAGCCGTGGAACGTCGACTCCTGCACGCTCACCGGCTGACCTTCCGCTCTCGCCCGCGTTTGGCAACGCTGCCTGCGGACCCTGGCTGCTGGGGCGAAACGGTAACCCGCCGTCGGGTGCTGCGGTAGTACCCGCGAGGAGCAATTCCGCAACCGTTGGCATGGGCGGGTCGGTTGCATCGATGACACAGCCGATGATGTCCCCATGACCATCCACGTACGACAGTTACAGCGAGGAGCCGAGGCCGAGTTCGTCACGGGGCTGGAGTGGCTTTTCGCCCCTCCCGGCCGCCGTCCCGGGGATTGGGACCGCGATCGTGCCGTCGAGCGGACCGGGCTCGCCCACGACGACGTCGCACTCTTCGCGGCGCGATCGGGTGAAGGCCAGGTGGTCGGTGTGGCCAGCGTCTACGTGGACATCCTCTCGGTGCGCTTCGGCCGTCGGGCTTCGATCGAGGACCTCGCTGTGCACCCTGAGTGGCGCTCCCGGGGTGTCGGCTCCAGCCTCCTGACGACGGCCAGGGCATGGGCGCACGACCACGGTGCCGACTACGTCTTCCTGGAGTCCGGCCTCGCCCGGACCGAGGCGCACCGCTTCTACCTCCGCGAGGGTGCGACCCATGCGGCTGCGGCGTTCAGGTGGACCTCAGTGCAGTGAGTCGATGACCGGGGCCGGCCCCCGCCGCTGCGCCGCCGCTCGGTTGCGCAGCCACCGCTTGAACCACGGGAAGTCCGGCAGCCGGGCCAGGATCGGCCCGGTCACCACGGTGATCAGGACGTACGTCGCGGCCAGCGCTGCCAACCGCGGCTCGACGCTCCCGGCGGCCACCGCGAGACCGGCGATGACGATGGAGAACTCACCTCGGGGTACGAGTGCCAGGCCGGTCCGCCATCGACCGGGTTCGGCGATGCCGACCCGACGGGCGGCGAGGTAACCGGTGGCCGTCTTCGTCGCCATGGTGATCACGGCCAGCGCGAGCGCCGGCAGCAGCACCGGCGGGATGTCCTGCGGGTCCGTGGTCAGGCCGAAGAAGACGAAGAACACCGCGGCGAACAGGTCCCGCAGGGGCGAGAGCAACTCGGTGGCGTGGTGCGCCACCGGGCCGGAGAGCGCGATGCCGACGAGGAACGCGCCGACCGCCGCCGACACCTGGAGCGACGCGGCGATGCCCGCGATCAGCAACGTCAGACCGAGTACGCCGAGCAGCAGCGCCTCCGGGTCCTTCGCCGACAGGGCGGACGAGATCAGGTGGCCGTACCGGATGGCGACCACCAGCACGATCAGCACGGTGCCCACCGCGACGGTGAGCGCGATCCCGCCGCCGAGCAGGCCGGTGCCGGCCAGTACGGCGGTGACGAGTGGCAGGTAGAGCGCCATCGCCAGGTCCTCGATGACCAGCACCGAGAGGATCACCGGGGTTTCCCGGTTACCGAGCCGGCCCAGGTCGGCGAGGACCTTGGCGATCACCCCGGAGGAGGAGACCCAGGTGATGCCGCCGAGCACCAGGGCGGCGACCCAGTCCCAGCCGAGCAGCAGGGCGAAGGCCGCGCCGGGCAGCGCGTTGAACACGCCGTCGATCAGCCCGGCCGGGGCTGCCGAGCGGAGGTTGCCGACCAGTTCGTTGGCCGAGTACTCCAGGCCGAGCATCACCAGCAGCAGGATGACGCCGATCTCGGCGCCGACCGCGAAGAACTCCTCGCTGGCGGCGAGCGGGAGCAGCCCGCCGTGCCCGAACGCGAGCCCGGCGAGCAGGTAGAGGGGAATGGGCGAGAGGCCGAAGCGCCGGCTCAGCCGGCCGAGGAGGCCAAGCAGCAACAGCAGCGCACCGACTTCGATGAGCAGCGTGGTGAAATCGTGCATCCGCCTCAGCCGTCCGGGTCACTGTCGGCGAGGATGGCGGACACACCGTCGAGACCTCTGCGGGTCCCGACGACGACCACCACGTCGCCGGCTGCGAAGCGGAAGGAGGGGAGTGGCGAGACGATCACTTCGCCTTCGCGCAGCACCGCCACGATGGAGGCGCTGGTGCGGGTACGCGCCTTGGTGTCGCCGAGCTTCCGGTTGACGTACGGGGAGCCGGCCGTGATGGCGATCTGCTCGGTGAGCAGACCGGCGGCCTGCTCCCGGAGCCCGGAGAGTTGACCGAGCATCAGCGACGCACCGAGGATGTCGGCCAGGGCCTCGGCCTCGTCGTCGGTCAGCGGGATGTCCGCCTGGCAGGCATCGGGGTCGTCGGGATCGTAGAGAACGAGATCACGGCGGCCATTGCGATGGGAGACGACGCCCAGGCGGCGTCCGGACTCCGTTACCAGATCGTGACGTACCCCGATCCCGGGTAGGGCGGTCTGCTCGACACGTACTCGCACCAGCCAAGGCTACCGCTTGATGAACAATCCGCAGATCTTGGACGGCCGCCGGTCGTCAGACCAGGCCCTGCGCAGCTCATCGGCCGTGATCGACTCGACTTTCATGATGTCGCGGTGTCCTGGTGGTCCGGACACCCCGACTTCAAGGAACCCGAGTCGATCTTTACGACTACTCCGCTACGAACACCCGTTCTTCCCGCACCTGCCGAGGAGAGGAAGATCGCTGATGGTTGACCGAGGGTGGCGGCGATGACCGGGCGGTACGTCATCCATCTGCCGATATCCGCGCCCGACCTGGCGCGCGCCAAGATGTTGGGGCGCACCGCCGGCCGGTCGCTGGCCTTTCTCGCCCGGATTGACCTTGGCGGGATAACCGTCTCGACCGAGGATGCCCAAGGGGTGCGGCACTGGGTCTTCTGTGACCGGCGGATGGACGGTGGCCATCGCTGTGTGCTCCGCGCCGACCATGAGACCCCCTGCACCGCCCGGTTGCCCCGGCGAATCGGCCCGTGATGGCCGTCCGGGTGCGCTCCTTGAGGTGATCGACTCGGCTTCCCGGAAGTCGGGGTGTCCGGACCACCAGGACACCGCGACTTCAAGGAAGCCGAGTCGATCAAGCGCTGGCGGTCAGCGGAGGCTGGCGAAGAACTCGCGGATGTCGGCGACCAGGACACCGGTGGCCTGGTGGGCCGCGTAGTGGCCGCCGACGTCGCCCCGGCCGTCGACGTCGGTCTCGTGCGCCGTCCACCGGACGATGTTCGCGTGGTCCCGCTCGGCGAAGCGGCGGATGGACTGGAAGTCGCCGGGGAACATGGCCAGCGCGGTCGGAGCGGTGGTCGGCTCGGTCGGCGGCTCGCCGGCGTGTGCGTCCTCCCAGTAGAGCCGGATCGCCGAGGCGGCAGTGCCGGTGAACCAGTAGAGCGCCACGTTGGCCAGGACGAAGTCGGCGTCCAGGCTCTCGTCGAAGAGCTGGGCGTTCCAGGCGAGCAGCCCCACCGGCGAGTCGGTCAGCGCGAACGCCAGGGTCTGCGGCTGCTGACTGTGCACCTGGTTGAAGGAGAACTTGTTCTCGTAGAACCACTGGAGGTGCCCGAGCGCGGCCTGGTCCGTCTCGGAGAGCCCGGCGAACTCGGCCGGGTCGCCGGAGGGGAACGAGAAGAGTTGGGTGACGTGTACGCCGAGCACGTGCTCCGGATCGACCCGGCCCAGCTCCGGCGCGACCATCGAGCCGGCGTCGTTGCCGACAGCGCCGTAGCTGTCGTACCCCAGGCGGTTCATCAGCTCGGCCCAGGCGCGGGCGATGCGGAACCGGTTCCAGCCGGCGCTGCGGGTCGGGCCGGAGAAGCCGAAGCCGGGCAGCGACGGGACGACCACGTGGAAGGCCGGCGCGTCCGGGTCGGTCGGCTCGGTGAGCGGGGCGATCACGTCGAGGTATTCCAGCACCGAGCCGGGCCAGCCGTGGGTGAGCACCAGCGCCGTGGCGTCCGGCCGGGACGACCGGACGTGCAGGAAGTGGATCGGCTCGCCGTCGATCTCGGTGACGAACTGCGGGTGGGCGTTCAGGCGGACCTCGACGGCACGCCAGTCGAACCCGCCTCGCCACCTGTCGACGAGGTCGCGCACCCGGTCGTTGCTCATCCCGTACGAGTCGCCCGCGTCGGGCAGTTCGACGGGCCAGAGGGTGCGGTCCAGCCGGGCGGCCAGGTCGTCGAGGGCGGTCTGCGGGATCTCGACGCGGAACGGGCGGATCGCGGTGTCACTCATGCCGGAACTCCTTCGGAACGGAATGTTTCGTTCTGCGACTACCATAGCAGAGCGGAACGATCCGTTCCACTGCTAGTCTGGACGCATGTCAACGACGTCCGGCAAGACCCTCGGCGGTCGCCGCGCCCAGGCCGCCCGCAACGACGAGGTCATCCTCGAAGCCGCCCGCGCGGTCTTCCTCGACGACCCGAAGGCCCCGATCGCCGCCGTCGCCGAGCGCGCCGGCGTTGGCATCAGCGCCCTCTACCGGCGGTACGCGGGCAAGGAGGACCTGCTGCGCCAGCTCTGCCACGACGGGCTGCGCCGGTACGTCACGGAGGCGGAGACCGCCCTCGCCGAGGCGGACGACTGGGCCGCGTTCACCGGTTTCCTGGCCCGGGTGGTCGACGCCGACGTGCACTCGCTCACCGTCCACCTGGCCGGCACCTTCACCCCGACTGAGGAGATGGGTCGGGACGCGGTGCGCGCCGGTGAGTTGGCCTCCGCCCTGGTCGACCGGGCCCACGCGAGCGGGCGGCTGCGCCCCGACGCGGTCGTCCACGATCTGGGGTTGTTGTTGGAGGCGTGCGCCGCGGTCCGCGTACCGGATCCGGAGCGAACCCGCGAGCTGCGCCGTCGCCAGCTCGCGGTCCTGGTGGCGGGCCTGTCGTCGGTGCCGGACGAGGGCCCGCTGCCGGGCCCGGCCCCGGCGGCCGGGGAGTTCGACTGGCGGTGGCGACGCCGGGAGTGATGGGCGTCACGCGCTAAGGTTGAGCGGAATACGCTCAACTCTGGTTGTGTCCAACCCAGTGGACAACGCCGATCCGGGGGAGCCCATGAACACCGAAAGACTCACCACCAAGAGCCGCGAAACCATCACGGGCGCTGTCGCGCTGGCCAACCAGCGTGGCCACGCGACAGTCGAGCCCTGGCACCTGCTGCTGTCACTCCTGGACACCGACGGCTCGACCGCCACCGGTCTGCTGCGCGCCGTCGGGGCCGACCCGACCGAGCTGCGCCAGGCCGCCCAGCGCGCGGTCGACAACCTGCCGGCCGCCCGCGGCTCCAGCATCGCCGAGCCGACGTTGGCTCGGGAGTTCGTCAACGCCATCGGTGCCGCCGAGCAGATCGCCCGGCCGCTGGGCGACGAGTACACGTCCACCGAGCACCTGCTCGCCGGCCTGGCCCGGGTGGGCGGGGCGGTGTCCGGCGCGCTGAAGACCGCCGGTGCCACCGAGGATGCCCTGGTCGCCGCCTTCCCGACCGTGCGCGGTGGGGACCGTCGGGTCACCACCGCCGACCCGGAGCAGACCTACCAGGCCCTGACCAAGTACGGCGTCGACCTCACCGCCAGCGCCCGCGACGGCAAGATCGACCCGGTCATCGGCCGGGACTCCGAGATCCGTCGGGTCATCCAGGTGCTCTCCCGGCGTACCAAGAACAACCCGGTGCTGATCGGCGAGCCCGGCGTCGGCAAGACCGCGATCGTCGAGGGCCTGGCCCAGCGGATCGTCACCGGCGACGTGCCCGAATCACTCCGCGACAAGAAGCTGATCTCGCTGGACCTCGGCGCGATGGTCGCCGGCGCGCAGTACCGCGGCCAGTTCGAGGAGCGACTGAAGTCCGTCCTGGAAGAGATCAAGAACTCCAACGGGCAGGTCATCACGTTCCTCGACGAACTGCACACCGTCGTCGGCGCCGGCAAGGGCGAGGGCTCGATGGACGCCGGCAACATGCTCAAGCCGATGCTGGCCCGCGGCGAGCTGCGGATGGTGGGTGCCACCACGCTCGACGAGTACCGCGAGCACATCGAGAAGGACCCGGCGCTGGAGCGCCGTTTCCAGCCGGTGCTGGTCGGTGAGCCGACCATCGAGGACACCATCGGCATCCTGCGTGGGCTCAAGGAGCGCTACGAGGTGCACCACGGCGTACGGATCACCGACGCCGCGCTGGTGGCCGCCGCGACGCTGTCCGACCGCTACATCACCGACCGGTTCCTGCCGGACAAGGCGATCGACCTGGTCGACGAGTCCGCCTCCCGGCTCCGGATGGAGATCGACTCACGTCCGGTCGAGGTGGACGAGATCGAGCGGGCCGTCCGCCGGTTGGAGATCGAGGAGATGGCCCTGGCCAAGGAGCCGGACGCCGCCTCGGCCGAGCGGTTGGAGCGGCTCCGCAAGGAGTTGGCCGACAAGCGCGAGCAGCTCACGGTGCTCTCCGAGCGCTGGCAGACGGAGAAGAGCCACATCACCAAGCTCTCCACGGCGAAGGAGGAGTTGGAACGCCTCGGCGGAGAGGCCGAGCGGGCCGAGCGGGACGGCGAGCTGGAACGCGCCGCCGAACTGCGCTACGGCCGGATCCCCGCCCTGAAGGTCGAGCTGAAGCAGGCCGAGGAGGAGCTGGCGCAACTCCAGGCCGACGGCGCGATGCTGAAGGAGGAGGTCGGCGCGGACGACATCGCCGCCGTGGTCGCCTCCTGGACCGGCATCCCCGCCGGACGCCTGCTGGAGGGTGAGACGGCCAAGCTGCTGCGGATGGAGGAGTCGCTGGGCGGCCGGGTGGTCGGCCAGACCGAGGCGGTCGGCGCCGTTTCCGACGCGGTACGCCGTGCCCGGGCCGGTATCGCCGACCCGGACCGCCCGACCGGCAGCTTCCTCTTCCTCGGCCCCACCGGCGTCGGCAAGACCGAGCTGGCCAAGGCCCTCGCCGAGTTCCTCTTCGACGACGAGCGGGCCATGGTCCGCATCGACATGAGCGAGTACGGCGAGAAGCACTCGGTAGCTCGCCTGGTCGGTGCCCCACCCGGCTACGTCGGTTACAACGAGGGCGGTCAGCTCACCGAGGCGGTGCGCCGACGCCCGTACTCGGTGGTGCTGCTGGACGAGGTGGAGAAGGCTCACCCGGACGTCTTCGACGTGCTGCTCCAGGTGCTCGACGACGGTCGGCTCACCGACGGCCAGGGCCGCACCGTGGACTTCCGTAACGCGATCCTGATCCTCACCTCCAACCTCGGGTCGTCGGTGATCAGCGACCTGACGCTCGCCGATGAGCAGCGCCGCGAGGGCGTGCTGGCCGTGGTCCGGTCGCACTTCAAGCCGGAGTTCCTCAACCGGCTGGACGACATGGTGGTCTTCGCCTCGCTGCGAGGGGACGACCTGCGCTCCATCGTCGACATCCAGTTGGACCGGATGCGGCGGCGGTTGGCCGATCGCCGGCTGGGTCTGGAGATCACCGATGCCGCCCGGGACTGGCTGGCCGAGCACGGCTACGACCCGATCTACGGTGCGCGACCCCTCCGTCGTCTGGTCCAGACCGCGATCGGAGACCAACTGGCGAAGGCCCTGCTCTCCGGATCAATCCGAGACGGAGAAACGGTGAAGGTGGACCGCTCCACCGAAACCAACACCCTCTCCGTATCCCCCGCCTAACCACCCTTCAACGCGGTGATCAAGAGGTTCGCGTCTTCCCATGACGCAAACCTCTTGATCAACAGGGTGGAGCGGGGGCAGGCGGGGAAAGGGTGGAGGCATGTTTGGAATGCGGAAGGCTTGGGAGCGCGAATTGGGCGCCGCCGTCGACGAGTTGGTGGCCGCTGACACGCTCGCCTTTGGTGGGGTGGGGATCGCGGGCACCCTGTTGCCGGTGACCGAGGCGTACCAACGGGTCGAGGCCGCCGTCGGCGACCACCCCGATGAGGTACGCCGCCAGCTCGACCGGGTGCTGGCCGACGGCACACCCGCCGGCCGGGCGTACGCGGCCACGCTGCTGGAGCGGGTCGACCCGGAGACGGCCCGAGCGACGTGGACGTCGCTGCGGGATGATCCGAGCGAGTTGACCACCTTCGTCGGCTGTGTGATGGACCGGGAAACCCTCGGCACCTACGCCAGTCGGCGGCTCGCCGCAGCATGATCCATTCGCCGGTCGGCGCTGCCCGATCGGTTCTGCCGGTTGCTGACGACGCACCGTACGTTGCGAGCCATGAGCCCGCCCGCCACCGCGCCGCGTCCGCCTCGCCCGGCCACCGTGACCATCGCCTTCTGGCTGCAACTGGCCGTGGTGCTGGTGCTGCTCGGCCTGGCCGCGCTGACGGTGGTCGAGGCGGTGCGCTTCGATGGCCAGATCGACCGCGCGGTACGACTGGTGCCGGACGCCGACCCGGACGAGGTGGCTGGCGAGCGGCAGGGCAACGTCGTGATGACGCTGATCCTCGGCGTGCCGGCCGTGTTGCTCGCGGTCTGGTTTGCGGCCACCGCCGTCCCGGTCCGGCAGGGCGCCAACGTCGCGCGGATCCTGGTCTTCGTGGCCAGTGGAGCGCAGTTGCTGGTCTGCTTCGGGCAGTGCTGTTCCGGAGGCTTTCTCGTGCCGCTGCTGACCATGCCGGAGATCGGCGACGAGCCGCCACCGGACTGGGACGAGGAGTGGGAGACCTCGACGTTCTACGACACGCTCTACGCCGGCACCGATCCCTGGGAGGACCTGCTCTTCCCGGCGGCAGGGCTGGGTGTGCTCACCGTTCTGGTCCTCTCCGCAGCCGTGACCCTGCTGCTGGCGCTGCCGCCGGCGAACCGCTGGTTCGTGCCGCGTACCGCGAACGAGGCGCTGCCCGGGCCGGCCTGGGTGACACCCTTCCCGACCTACGCGCCGACCGGTTACGGATACCCGACAGCTCCGCTCGTGCCGGGCTTCCTGCCGCCGAACCAGCCGCTCCCACCCGGCTACCTGATCTGCCCCGACCCGGCCGCGCACCTGACGCCGGGAGCCCCGGGCGCCTCACCAGGGCCGACGGGACCGCCGGTGCCGCCCCCGGAGGACGCACCCGATCACATCCGCTAGCTGAGCTGTCGGCCACAGCGCGGGCCTTCCAGGTGCCGACGGTTGTTACCGTCTGCGCCGACGTACCTGGGGAGGTGGTCGCGTGGACGCGCTGGTGACGTGCCTGGTGGCGGCTGTTGCCGTACTCGCGGTGGTCGTGGTCGTCGTGCGGGCCCGCCGACGGCCGACGGGCCGGCCCCCCGGCCAGCCGGCGGAGCCGCCGGGCGGTGGCCCGCTCCGCCGGCTGGCTCCGGGTGACAGCGTGCGGATCCGCGAGCGGGAGTACGCGGTGAGTGCCACGATCCGCCTGGTCGAGGGCGACTGGAGTTGGGTGCAGCACCTCCTCGACGACGACTCCGGCACCCGGCACCGGCTCTCCGTGGAGGACGGCCCCGAACTCGAGCTGGTCTTCTGGACCCCGGAGCCGGGCGCCACCGTCACCCCGGGCGCCCCGACCATCGAACTCGGCAGGCGGCGCTACACCTGGGCCGAGACCGGGCAGGCGCGTTACACCGCGACCGGAGAGACCGAGTTGCCGTCGACCGGGACGATGCGCTACCACGACTACCAGTCCGGTGGCACCGCGCGGCTGTCCTTCGAGGCGTACGGCGAAGAGGGTTGGCGGGTCGCCCGCGGTGACCTGCTCGACCCCGCCGACCTGACGATCCGCCCGCCCCGGGCCTGAGGCCCGCCGAGCCGGCCCGGGCGGACGCGCCGGGCTCGTCACGGCATGCCGAACTGGCCGGTTGTCGATACGGTGTGGGCGCGATCTAGGGAAGGAGAATCGTGGTCGATTCCCAGAGCACGCCGGCCCGTCAGCGGCCATCCATTGTGTCGATTTCCAGTTACCTGCTCTTCCTGTTCCTGGCGCTCCAGGTAATCAGTCTGATCATCACGCTCAGCACCTTCAGCAAGACTCGGGACGCGCTCCGCGAGGCGTACGCGGGCAGCGCCACCGACGGTGACCAGGTGGCCGACGTCTTCGCCGTCATCGGCATCGGCGGGAGCATCGTCCTGCTGCTGCTCGCGGTCGTGCTGGGTGTGCTGGCCCTGTTCAACAACCAGGGCCGCAACGGCGCCCGGATCACCACCTGGATCGTCGGCGGCATCATGGTCTGCTGCGTGGGCGGTGGTCTGCTCAGCAACGCGGCCGGCGGTTTCAACACCGGTGGCGGGACCACCGGCGACGCGCCGAGCCCGGAGGAGATCCAGCGCCGCCTGGAGGAGGCTCTGCCCTCCTGGGTGACCCCGGTCAGCCTCCTGCTGGGTGTGCTCAGCCTGATCGCGCTGATCACGGCGCTGGTCCTGCTGGCGCTGCCGAAGGCCAACCCGTTCTTCCGCAAGCCCACCGCGGGCTGGGAGCCGCCCACCCCGGGCGCCAGCTACCCGGGCCACCCGCAGGCGCCGGGCCAGCCCGGTTACCCGCAGGCATCCGGTGAGCCGGGTTATCCGTCGAGTGGGGAGCCGAGCTACCCGCCACCGGCCGCGGACCGCCCGGACGACACGCCGCCCACGGATCGGCCCGGGTCAACTCCGCCGCCGAGCAACTGACGGCTCGATAAGCACGACGCCGACGATCCCTCCGAGTAGGTTGCAACCCGATGCCTACCGGAGGGATTCGTCGTGTCGTACCCGGAATCGGCACCGGCCCGCCGGCCCGCCGCCGCCCTGTCGGCCGCGACGGTGCTGTTGGTGATGGCGGTCGCCGCGCTCGCGTACGCGGTGGTCTCCCTGGTGGTGCTGGGCGGGACGGTCGACGCGTTCCGCTCCGCCGCCCGCGACACCTCGGCGAGCCCGGAGCAGATCGACGGCGTGGTGGCTCTGCTCCGTGCGTCGGCCGTGCTGACGGCGGTGGTGGCGGTGCTGTCCGCGCTGCTGCTCGCCGGCCTGGCCCTCGGTCTGCTGGCAGGTCGCAACGGCGTCCGGGTGGCGACCTGGGTGGTCAGCGGGCTCGGCCTGTTCGCCGCCTGTTGCAGCGTGGTGGTGGTCGTCGGCGAACGGGCCGCGCCACTGCGAATGGGCTCCGGCGACCAGTCCCTCGCCGAGTTGCTGGGTCTGGTCGGCGACGCGTACCCGTCCTGGTGGATCCCGCTCAACGCCGGGCTTTCCGTCGCACAGGCGCTCGGTTACCTTGTAGTAGCTTCGCTGCTGGCGCTGCCGGCGGCGAACAGCTGGTTCGGCCGCCACCGCTCGACGGCGCCAACCGCACCGCCCGTGTTCCCGCCCGCCCCGCCCCAGCCCTCGTCGGCGCCGCATACGCCCCCGTACCCGCCCAGGTGAGGACCACTCCGTGACGCTCGACCCCACGACTGCCGAGCGCCGAGCTCTGATCACCGGGGCCACCGCCGGCATCGGCGCGGCGTTCACGCGACGCCTGGCCGCCGACGGCTGGCACCTGGTGCTCGTCGCCCGCGACGCGGCGCGGCTGACCGAGCTGGCCACCGAGCTGGGTTCCACGTCCGGACGCGAGGTGGAGACGATCTCCGCGGATCTGTCCACCGACGACGGCTGCGCCACCGTGGAGCAGCGGCTCGCCGACGGCAGCCCGGTGCACCTGCTGGTCAACAATGCGGGGATCAGCCTGAACAAACCGTTCCTGCGCTCCACGGCGGAGGACGAGGCGCGACTGTTGCGACTCAACGTGCACGCGGTCATGCGGTTGACCCTGGCGGCGCTTCGGCCGATGACTGAACGGCGAAATGGGGCAGTGATAAATGTCTCTTCGGTCGCCGGGTTCGGGACGGCCATGCCCGGGTCGACATACTCCGCCAGCAAGGCGTGGGTCACCAACTTCAGTGAGTCCGTCGGCCAGTCAGCGCGGCCGTTCGGCGTTCAGGTGATGGCCCTCTGCCCCGGCTACACCCGCACCGAATTCCATCAGCGGGCCGGCATCAACATGTCCAAGACGCCGGAGTGGCTGTGGCTGCGGGCCGAGGATGTGGTGGACGAAGCCCTGCGTGACCTGCGCAAAGGCAAGATGGTCAGCATCCCGGCGTGGAAGTACAAGGTGGTCGTGGCAGGTATGCGACACGCGCCGCGGCGGCTGCTCCAGGCGGTCGCGCGGGACACCCGCGGCCGGATCGGTCGCGACGAGCGCTGAGCCTCGACCGGCCCGCCGGCCCCGAGCGAGTGGTGGGACGGCGTTGGCACGCCGCTGTCGGGCCAGTTGCTGAGCGTAGTCGAACATCGCCAGTCATCGGTTCCCCTCGGGGCTGATCAGGGTGGACCCCGCATACGGCGTTCAGAGTTGCGCAGTAACCTCTATCGCCATGGGGGACCACGACGACCTGCGTAAATTCATTACCGACCTGGCTGTGGTCCACGGCCGGGTCGTGCTCTCGTCGGGGCGCGAGGCAGACTGGTACGTGGATCTGCGGCGCGTCACGCTCCATCACCGGGCCGCTCCTCTGGTCGGCCGGGTGTTGCTCGACCTCACCGCCGACTGGGAGTTCGACGCCGTTGGGGGCCTCACCCTGGGCGCGGATCCGGTCGCGCTCTCGATGCTGCACGCCGCCGCTCCGACCGGCCGGGCCCTGGACGCCTTTGTGGTGCGCAAGGCGGGCAAGGCCCACGGTCTTCAGCGGCGGATCGAGGGACCGGAGGTGGCTGGCCGCCGTGTGTTGGCGGTGGAGGACACGTCCACGACGGGCGGAAGTGTTTTGACAGCTGTCGAGGCACTTCGCGAGGCCGGGGCGGAAGTCGTGGGCGTGGTGGTTATTGTTGATCGAGGCGCCGGCGACGCGGTGCGAGCCGCCGGATTGCCGTACCGGGCGGCCTATACGTTGGCTGACCTCGGCCTTGTGGCGTAAAAGTCTGCCGATTCGGATCTGCTGATATGCAGGCGGATCGATGCTGCTGGTGGAAGGATGGAATACGTGGGAACTGCGTTGGCCGAAATGACTATGCCTCAGATCTCGCCGCTAAACGGCGAGCCGATCGAACGTGCCGATGCCGAGCGTCTGGCCGGGGTCCTCAAGGCCCTTGCTGATCCTGCTCGGTTGCGGCTGCTCAGCCTGATCCAGTCGGCCCCCGAGGGCGAGGCGTGCGTCTGTGACCTGACCGCGCCGCTCGGCCTCTCTCAGCCGACGGTCAGTCACCACCTGCGCATCCTCACCGAGGCTGGCTTGTTGCAGCGGGAGAAGCGCGGTGTCTGGGCGTACTACAGCCTGGTCCCGAGTGCGATCGCGACGATCGCCGACCTGCTGACCCCGCCGCGTAAGCGGGCCACCAAGAAGGCCCGCTGACGTAGGCACCATGCCGTCCCGAGCCGGGGCGGCGTCCGGTGGCGAGCCAGGGGTGGCGCCACCGGTGGTTGACACCTGCTCGGCCCCGGTCGCACCACCGGAGGCCGGGTGCGACATGCCGACGGCCGACCCCCTCACCAGGGGGCCGGCCGTCGTCGTACCGCTCAACGGTCCTGACCGTGCTCCGGGCGCTGACGGCCGTCCTGGTGCTGGTCGTGGTCGAACGCCTCGCGGGCCGCCTCCACGGCGCCGGCGGCGCTTGCCGCCGCGACCACCGCGACCGCCTCGCCGCGCTTACGAGCCCGCCGGTCGCGCAGGAACTCGAAGAAGATCGGCAGCACCGAGATCACGATGATCAGGGCCACCACCGGCAGGATGTAGTGGTCGATCTTGTCGCCGATGGCCTGGTAGATCTGCTCGGCCAGCAGGTAGCCGATCAGCAGGATGCCGTCCACCCAGAGCACCGCGCCGACGATGTTCCAGAGCAGGAACTTCTTGGCCGGCATGCCGAGCGCGCCCGCGACCGGGTTGAGGAACGTCCGGACGATCGGAATGAAGCGCGCCAGCACGACGGCCTTCGCCGGGCCGAACTTCTCGAAGTAGTACTCGGCCTTCTCCACGTACTCCTTCTTGAAGAGCCGGGAGTTCGGCCGCTCGAACATCGGCCGGCCGTACCGCGCGCCGAGCCAGTGCCCCAGCTGTGCCCCGACGATCGCGCAGATCGGCCCACCGATCAGCAGGCCGGCGAGGGAGAGGCGGGTGCCGTCACCGAAGATCGCGTCCGCCACCGGTGACGAGGCCACCCCGGCTAGGAACAGCAGCGAGTCACCCGGGAAGAAGAAGCCCACCAGCAGGCCGGTCTCGGCGAAGAGGATCACCCACACGCCGATCAGCCCGAAGGTCTGCAACAGATCCTTGGGATCGAGCGGGTTCAGGGCGACGCTCTCCACGAGAGCGCGGGTCTTCTCAGCTGTGTCCACGGCCACAAAGGGTACCGAAGCCCGGGGCCCCGGCCGCGCCGGACCGGCCCGTCACCACCCGCCCGCGCCGTGGGGCCCAACGACGGTGCCCCGCCGACCGTGGTGGTCGACGGGGCACCGGTGGTGCGGGATGGATCAGGCGACGAAGCGGGTCCGGCGGCGCTTGGCCACCAGGTAGCCGCCGACGCCCGCGGCGAGCAGCAGCGCGCCGAGGCCGGCGATCAGCCCGGTGGACTGACCGGTGATCGGCAGCGAGCCGCCGTCACCATCACCGTCACCGTCGCCACCGCCCGTGCCGCCGGCCACGTTGACCAGGATCTTGGCGACGTCGTTGGCCGGCTTCAGGTCCTCGGTGAAGCCGTCGCACTCGCACTTGGCGTTGATGGTGACGGAGCCCGCCGCGTTCTCGATCACCTTGTCGATCCGCAGGCCGATGTCGACCAACTGCTCCTCACCAACACCGATGAAGATGTCCGGGTAGCAGCGGTAGAGCTTTGCGCCCGGCTTGCCGGCGTTCTCCCAGTCCTGCTCGTCGCCGTTGAGCGGCGCGCAGAACTCGGGAACCTCGACTGCGGTGGTGCCCTCCGGAACAGCAATGTCGATCTTGGTGACCGGGGTGCCCGAGCGGCCGAAGTCCAGCGCGGCCGGGCCGTCGTTGCGGACTCCGACGGAGGCCGTGACCACGTCGCCGGCCTTGCCGGTCAGTTGGCCGCCGACCGCCACCAGGTCCGTGCCGTTCTTGCCGGTGACCTTGACGCTCATGCCGGACCAGTTGTTCATCGGGTCGGTGTCAGCCTGGAAGCCGCGCGCCCCCATCTTGGACGGGACCTCCGGAAGGCTCAGGACCGGACCGTTGCCGGGCTTCCCAACCGAGATGCCCCCGGCCTCGAGGTAGGCGTTGAAGTCCTCGAACTCGGCGATCGTCATCCAGTTGTAGTAGCCGTACTCGCTGCCCGGCGCGTAGGTGTCCTTGCCGAGCACGTAGGACAGCGAAACCGAGCGGGCCTTGCCGGCGGCGGTCACCTCGTCGAAGGCGCAGGTCCGCAAGTGACCGTCCTCGTAGGTGCAGTTGCTGTACTGCTTTTCGGGGCGGATCGCGTAGTCGAGGTCGAAGACCGCGACCGCTCCCTTGGCGGCGGTATTGCCAGCGTTGCTGAGTGTCAGCGGAGCGCTGAACGTGCCGCCAGGAGCGGACGAGATGTTGGTTTCCTCGCCCGGGGCGGCCAGGTCGACGCCCTCGCCGATCCGCAGCTTGGCGGTGTGGCTGGCCGGAGCGAGACCCTCGGCGCTGACCGTGACCTTGAGGTTGCCGGTGTCGCCGTCGGCAGCCTTCGCGGCCGGCGTCAGGGCCACCTCGAAGAGGCCGCCGAAGGCCCACTCCTCGAGACCGATCTCGAAGGGGTCGGTGCAGGTCAGAACACCGGCCTCCGGCGACTTGCAGTCGAAGCTCGATGATTCGGGCTTGACCTGGACGACACCGCTCAGGTCCCGGTAGTCGTAGGTGACAGTGAGACCTTCGACCACCACCGGCTCGGAGGCGAACAGGAGGGGGGAGTCGATCTTGCCTTCGGACCCCGCAGCAATTGTGGTGTCGCTGAAGTAGACGCCCAGTTCGATGGGCGCCTCCGGGGCGGCGACGGCCGGGCTGGCGGCGGCGGCGACGAACGCGCCTGCTACGCCCAGTCCGGCGAGCCAACGCCGGGTGGAGTGGGTGAGCATGAGGGGGGTTCCTCCAGTTGGGGGATCAGGTGGAGCCTGCGGATCTTAAGGAATCGCTAAGGCTGACTGCAGCCCCCAAAGCCGCTCGCTGAGCAAGACGAACCAAAAGGTTGATGAGAGTCACCGCAATGTTCGGTCGGTCCGCTTCCGTCAAGGGAGGCAGGAGCCCCCGGGAGGTGCAGTGACGTACGAGGAGTTCGCGGACACGCGGCTGGCCCCGCTACTGCGGTACGCGGTGATGCTGACCGGCGAACCACACCAGGCCCAGGATCTGGTCCAGGAGACCATGGTCCGGGTCCAGCTCAACTGGCGTCGGGTCGCCCGGGCCGACTCGCCCGAGCGTTACGTACGCCGGATGCTCACCAATCAGTACGTCGACTGGCGGCGCGGCTCGTGGGTGCGCCGGGTGCTGCTGCGCGGGGATCCCGACGCATCGGTGCCGGTGCCCACCGACCACGCCCAGTCCGCCGTGGACCGGGACCAGGTCTGGTCCTGGCTGTCCCGGCTGCCGCGTCGGCAGCGGGCTGCTCTGGTGCTGCGCTACTACGAGGACCTGCCCGACGTCGAGATCGCCGACATCCTCGGCTGTGCCGTCGGGACCGTCCGCTCGTCCATCTCCCGGGCCCTGGCCACGCTCCGGGCCGAGTACGTGGAGGCGTGAACATGCTCGAGGATGACCTGCGTGCCGCGTTCGCCCGGCACGAGACGTTGACCCCGTCGACCGGCCCGCTGCGGGTCGCGATCGATCGGCTCGCCGCTGTCCGCCGTCGCCGCCGGCAGCGGTTCCAGGCCGCTGGCGTCACGCTCGCCCTGCTCGCCGCGCTCGGAGTCGGGGTGCCGCAACTGCGCCCCGATCGGCCGGCGGAGGGCCCGCCGTCGTCGTCCGGTCAGCCGGCTGGGGCGCGGTCCGGGGCGCTGAACGTCCTGTTGCTCGGGGTGGACGGCTTCGGCGAGCAACCGCCGTACCGGTTGGCGGACTCCGTCCTGCTGGTGCACATCCCGGCCGACCGGAGCCGGCCGTACCTCATCTCGTTGCCGCGCGACCTGGAGGTCGCGATTCCCGGCCGGGGGATCGACAAGCTCAACAGCGCGTTCTACAGCGGTGCCGGGGAGCCCCGGCCCGACTTGGCTGCCGGCTACGACCTGACCCGCCGGGTGGTCGCCGACCTGACCGGGGTACGCGTCGACGCCGGCGCGGTGCTGACCTTCGCCGGTCTGCGCCGGATCACCGAGGCGGTCGACGGGGTGGAGGTGTGTCTGCCGAAGGAGGTGCGGTCCTGGCACACCAGCCGGACCTTCCCCGCCGGCTGTCAGCTGCTCGACGGGGCTGCCACCGTTGACCTGCTGCGGCAACGGCGGTATCTGCCCGACGGCACGTTGGACCGGGACCGCAACGCCCAGCGCTACCTGGCCGGGCTGGTCCGGCGGGCGGTCGCCCAGGACGTGCTGACCAATCCGGTACGGCTCACCGCGCTGCTGTCGGCCGCCGGCACGGGTCTGGCGGTCGACGACGACGGCCTGCCGCTGACCAGGCTGGTGGCGGTGCTGCCCGAGCTGAAGAGCGTCGACCCGGTGGGGCTCAGCCTGCCGGTCGGTCCCCCGGCAGGCAACGCTTCGCGGCTGCCGCTGAACCCGAAGCAGGGCCCGGAGTTCCTCGCCGCGCTGCGCGAGGATCGGTTGGCGCAGTGGGTGGCGCAGCACCCGGAGCAGGTCAATCCCGTCCGGTGACGGACGAGGGCATCACGACGACGCCCCGTCGGCCCGGTACGGGTCGGCGGGGCGTCGGTCGGGTCGGGGTGGGTCAGGCGGTGAAGCGGCCGCCGTGGCGTCGGGCGAGCAGGTGGCAGCCCGCACCGGTGACGAGCAGCAGGGCGCCGATGCCGGCGATCACTGTGGTGGGGGTGCCGGTGATGGGCAGCGAACCGCCGCCACCGCCGCCGCCATCGCCATAACCGTCATCGTGGCCACCGCCGCTCTGGGCCGCGTTGACCACTATGGTCGCCTTGTCGTTGGCCGGTTTGATGTCGTCCTGGAAGCTGTCGCCCGGTGCGCACTCGCACGGTGCGTTGACCCGCACCGCACCCCGGGCGTTGGCGATGACCTTGTCGATGCGTAACCGGAACTTCATGGTGTAGGTCTGCCCCGCCACCAGCAGCATCTCCGAGGCGCACTGGTACGTGCGAGTGCCCGGCCGCAACTGACAGGTGTCGGGGATCTCGACGGCGGTGGTGCCCGGTGGCAACTCGACGACGGTGTGGGTGGCGGCCTCGTAGTCCGCGTTCGTTCGGTCGAGCGTCGCCGGGCCGTTGTTCCGGAAGCCGACGGTCGCCGTGACGACGGTGCCAGCCGTGCCCTTGAGCGTGGCGCCGATCGCCGCGAGGTCGGTGCCGTTCGTGCCGGTGGCCTTGATGGTCCACCCGGTGTAGTCGTTACCGGGGCCGACGTCGGTCTGGGCGGCCTGCCGCATCCTGCCGGGCGCCTCGGTCAGAGTCAGTTTCGGACCGCTGCCGGGGGTGGCCGTCCGGGCGCCGACGGCTGCCCGTACCCGGGTCAGGTCCTCGAAGTCGGCAACGGTCATGAATTGGGCGTAGCCGGACTGGTTGGTCGGCGCGTAGGTGTCAGTGGCGAGTTCGAGGTTCAGCGTGGCGACGAGCCTGGTGCCCACCGGAATGTCCTCGTCGAACTGGCAGGAGACCAGGTGGTCGTCGGCGTAGCGGCAGTTGCTGAACCGGTCCTTGGCGCGGATCGAGTAGCTGAAATCGAAGACCGCGACGAATCCGCTGACGGCCTTGTCGCCGGCGTTCGCCACGACCAGCGGCACGGTCAGCTTTCCACCCGGCTTCGAGGAGAATTCGGTGAACGGCCCGCCGGCCAGGTCGACCCCCTCGCCGACCCGTACGCGGGAGGTGTAGCTGCCGCGCCGGCCGCCGGCGGCCTCGTAGCTGACCGCGACGTCCCCGGAGTCACCGAGCTGCGCACCCTCGGTGAGGGCAATGCGAACCTGCTTTGCCGCGTTGCGGTAGATCCCGCTGCCCAGCGGCGGCATCTCGTAGAGGGCGACATCGGCGGGCTCCGTGCAGACGAGAACGCCCGGCTCCGGCGCGGTGCACTTCTGGCCTTCGGCGGGGGTCACGGTGATCTCGGAGGCCAGGGAGCGATAGTCGTACCGCACGGAGACGTCCTTGAGGACCGTCGGCTCGTCGGCGTACAGGAACAGGGCCCGGGTGGTCGGCGTCGCGCCGACGGCCAGGGTGGTGTCCTGGAAGTAGGGCTCGATTGTGGCCGCAGCGACGGCGGGGGTGGCGGAGGTGGCGACCAGCGCGCCAGCCGCGCCGAGCCCGGTCAGCCAGCGGAGCGAGTGCTTGAGCATGGGGTCCTCCCGTGGGGGTACAGGTGGCGCTCGTCCAACCTAGGGACGCCCGGACCCTCCGGTAACCCCTACCGGATCGATATTTGTCTAATGACCCGAACGGCTGAACACCCCTGTCGCAACGGGCAGCCGACCCGCGGCGGAATCAGCGGTAGTCGTCCTCGTCCCCGGTGACCACCCGGGCCTGCTCCATCGCGTCCCAGTCGTCGACCTCCAGGCCGCGGTGCGGCTCACCGTCAAACTCGGTGGGGCCGGCGACAGTGGCCTGCTCGACCGCGTCCGCCGGGTCCGCCTCGGGGTCGCGTTCGTCGGGCGCGAGGTGGTCGCCGGGGGTGAAGTCCTCGTCGGGCTGACCCATCGTCCCTCCCGGGGGTCTCGGGGCACGGTTCCCACCCACCGTACGGGCTGGGCCGGCGCGCCGCCCGGAAGCCGAGTAGGCGGAATCAGCCCTCGGTGACGCGCCCCGGTGCCAGGATGGTGCCGTGGGCTTCCTCATCAGACTGGCGATCACCGCGGTCGCGCTGTGGATCACCACGCTGATAGTGCCCGGCGTCGACGTGCATGGTCGCTCAGGTGGCAACACCGTCCTCACCCTGATCGTGGTGGCTCTGATCTTCGGCGTGATCAACGCGGTGCTCAAGCCGGTGATCCGGGTCGTCGGGTGTGTGTTCTACCTGCTGACCCTGGGCCTGTTCGCGCTGGTGGTCAACGCGTTGCTGTTCCTGCTCACCGACCGGATCGCCCGCGGGCTCGACCTGCCGTTCCAGGTGGACGGATTCTGGCCGGCGTTCTGGGGAGCCATCGTGATGACGGTGGTGACCTGGTTGATCAGCGTCATCGTGCCGGACAACCTGGACCGCCGGTGAACGACCAGCACCGGGTCGGTTGTTCCGGCGCACCTCACCTACGGGATACTTCCGGGCGGAGGACAGCGCGGTCCGGCGCACAAATGAAGAACAGCGGCCAGCACGGCCGAGAGTGGTAAGTAAGGAGCACATCACATGCCCATCGCTTCCCCCGAGGCTTACGCGGAGATGCTGGACCGCGCCAAGGCTGGCCGGTTCGCGTACCCCGCGATCAACGTGACCTCCTCCCAGACGCTGAACGCGGCGCTCAAGGGCTTCGCCGACGCGGAGAGCGACGGCATCATCCAGGTCTCCACCGGTGGCGCCGAATACCTCTCCGGTCCCTCGATCAAGGACATGGTCACCGGCGCGGTGGCGTTCGCCGCGTACGCGCACGAGGTCGCCAAGAAGTACTCGGTGAACATCGCCCTGCACACCGACCACTGCCCGAAGGACAAGCTGGACGGGTTCGTGCGTCCGCTGATGGGCATCTCGCAGGAGCGGGTGAAGCGCGGCGAGGAGCCGCTGTACCAGTCGCACATGTGGGACGGCTCGGCAGTGCCGGTTGCGGAGAACCTCGAGATCGCCGCGCAGCTGCTCGACGAGGCCGCCAAGGCCAAGATCGTCCTTGAGATCGAGGTCGGTGTCGTCGGTGGCGAGGAGGACGGCGTCGAGAACGCCATCAACGACAAGCTCTACACCACCACCGATGACGGCCTGGCCATGGTCGAGGCCCTCGGCCTTGGCGAGAAGGGCCGCTACATGGCGGCGCTGACCTTCGGCAACGTGCACGGCGTCTACAAGCCGGGCAACGTCAAGCTGCGTCCGGAGATCCTCAAGCAGATCCAGGACGCCGTCGGCGCCAAGTACGGCAAGGACAAGCCGCTCAGCCTGGTCTTCCACGGCGGCTCGGGCTCCCTGCTGAGCGAGATCCGCGAGGCTCTGGACTACGGCGTGGTGAAGATGAACATCGACACCGACACCCAGTACGCCTTCACCCGCCCCGTCGTGGACCACATGCTCCGCAACTACGACGGCGTGCTGAAGATCGACGGCGAGGTCGGCAACAAGAAGCAGTACGACCCGCGCGCCTGGGGCAAGGCCGCCGAGGCCGGCCTGGCCGCCCGGGTCGTCGAGGCCTGCGAGCACCTGCGCTCGACCGGCACCACGATGACCAAGTAACGACGTCCCGCCCGACGGCCGGCTCCCCGCACTGGGAGTCGGCCGTCGTCGTCAGGTCGTCAGGTCGTCAGCAGGCGTACGGCCTCGCGAACGTCGTCGGTGAGGTGGATCGTCGACGACAGGTCACCGAACGGGGACGCCGCCAGCAGCGGACGCAACAGCGCCTCCACCGGCAACTCCCCGGTCCAGTAGGCGCGGTCCAGGAAGATGTACGCCCCGCTGGCGCCGTCGGTGCCGTAGTAGGTCTTGGTGGCCGCCTGGAACACCTCCTGCACCGTGCCCGCCCGCCCCGGCGCGAAGACGATGCCGCCCCGGGCGAGGCGCAGGATGGTGTCCTCCCGGATCGCGTTCGAGAAGTACTTCGCGATCCGCCCGGCGAACAGGTTCGCCGGCTCGTGCCCGTACAGCCAGGTCGGAATGGCCAGACCACCCGCACGCGCCCAGCCCAGCTCGTCGCCACGTGGCCGGGGCACCCCCGCGTACCGCTGCCGGACCGTCAGCGCCGTGGCCGTGTACCGGTGGTGGTCGGTGAAGTCGGGGGCGGTGGCCAGCAGGTCGATCGCGGCCGTCACATCGGTCTGCGGCCGGTCCGCCAGGTAGGCGCCGAGGTTCGCGGCCTCCATCACACCCGGGCCGCCGCCGGTCACCACCAGTCGGTCGGCCTGCGCCAGCTCCCAACCCAGCACGGCCGCCATCCGGTACGCGGGACTGCCGCGCCGCACCGCGTGCCCACCCATGATGCCCACCACCGACTGCGGCCCGAACGCATTCAGCCAGACCCGGGTGGCGTCGGCCAGCGCGTTGTCCACGCCGTGATCGTGCAGCCGTTGACCCAGCGCCTCCTTGACGTCCGGCAACGCGCCGCCGTGCGCCCGGTAGTGGTCGTACACCCGGGTGTCGTACATCCCGGTGAACCCGCCCTCGGCGAACCCGGCGGCCAGGTCGTCCGGGGTGTAGAGGTGCGTCGGCTGGCTCGGGTACGGCAACCCGGAGAACGGCGGCACCACGTTCGCGCCGCGCCGGACCAGGTCGGCACCCACGTCCCGGGACGCGAACCGGCAACCGACGAAGAGGGTGCCGGCGACGTCGACGCCGGTCAGGTCGGGCACCGGCGCGAGGTCGAGCCGCAGGCCCTGCACGGTCAGCCCGGCCAGCCGACCGGTGGCCAGCTGCTGGTCGAACTCGGCCCGGGTCTGGATCTCACCGGCATGCAGGTGCGGCTCAATGACGTCCGCGGGAGGTGGGGTCGGCACCGGGCCATCCTGCCCCTCCGTCGGGGCTGGTCAAACCTCGGGCCGGGGGTGGAACCGACAGGAGCCCGATGGTCGTGGCCACCGGGCTCCTGCATTACCGGTTCCTGGGGAGGCTCCGGACCATTATTTGTAGTGGAAAACACCAGGCGGCGGCATAGGCCGCAGGCGTGACCAACTCCTCAGCCGTTCAGCGGGACACGTCGGCCGACCCGCTCGCGTGTCGCCCTGTCCAGCGGGTTGAATGGGGCGATGCAGAACCTTTTGCCAGAGCCACCGGCCACCCGCCTGCCCGCGAACGACGAGGCCGACGCCGCCCTGGCCGCCGCCGACGAGGCCGGCACCGACGAGGCGTACGCCAACGTGGCGGCCGGCTTCCCGACCTACAGCGCGGCCTGGGCGGAGCTCGCGGCGCGGGCGTTCGCACAGGGCCAGGTGGTGACGGCGTACGCGTACGCCCGCACCGGTTATCACCGGGGCCTCGACCAGCTGCGCCGTAGTGGTTGGAAGGGGCACGGCCCGGTGCCGTGGTCACACGAGCCCAACCAGGGCTTCCTCCGCTGCCTCTACGTGCTGTCCCGTGCCGCCGACGAGATCGGCGAGGCCGACGAGGCGGCCCGCTGTGCCCAGTTCCTGCGCGACTGCGACCCGGAAGCGGCGGACGCGCTGGCGAGCAACTGACCCCTGCCCCGGCGGCCGGCCCGAGACCGGGCCGGCCGTCGGCGGGTCACAGCCCTTCGGCGACCGCGGCGGCGATCTTCAGCCAGGCGTCCCGGGTGGCCGAGGAGAGCCCGCCGTACCGGATCGGCTCGCCGCTGTCGATGAGCCGCTCGTACGGGGCCAGCAGAACCGCCCGGGTGCGGGCCGCGAAGTGCTCCTGGATGGCCGGCAGGTCGATCTCCTTGCGGGACGGTGGCATCGACACCACGGTCACGGCCTGGCGGACCAGCCGTTGCCGGCCGCTCTGCTCCAGGTGGTCGAGCATCCGGGCGGCGGTCTCGGCGGAGTCGTTACGGGCCGACATGGTGACCATCAACTGGTCGGTGGCGTCCATCGACGCCTGCCAGTTCTGCGCCCGGACGTTGTTCCCGGTGTCCACGAAGATCAACTTGTAGAACCGGCTGACCACCTCCCGGATCTCGGCGAACGCCGCAGCCGTCAACATCTCGCCACCGGTGGCCGACTCGTCCGAGGCCAGGACGTCGAACATCCCCTCGCCCTGCGAGCGGACGTACTGCGACAGGTCCCCGACCCGCCCGTGCGCACCCTGGAACTGCCCGAGGTCACGCAGCATGTCCCGCACCGTGCGGGAGTGGAAGTCCTGTTGGGCGCGCATCCCGAGCGTGCCCTGGGTCTCGTTGTTGTCCCAGGCCAGCACGTAGCCGCCGCGCTTCTGACCGAACGTCATCGCGAGCAGCAGGATGGCCACCGTCTTGCCGGCGCCGCCCTTCGGGTTGACGACTGTCACCTGCCGCAGACCGCCGAAGTTGCGGCGCACCATCTCGATGTCCCGCTTGAGCTCCTGCTCGTGCCGCCCCGGAGAGAGTCGGAGCAGGCCCATCTTGTTGACCACCGCGCGTACACCCATGGTCGCCACCGGATCGGCGGGTCGAACCTGGCGGCGTCGGGCGAAATCCTCGGCGGTCGGTGCGGCCGTGGTGTCCGGTGTCCAGCTCGCGTCCGGGTACGCCGCCGCGTCCGGGTACGCGGGGGCCGGAACCCGGGTCACCCCGTCGGCCTCCTGGTACGGCTGCCCGGGCGTGCCGCCGGGCGAGCCCTGCTGCCAGGGCGGTGGGTGCCAGCCCGGCGAGGGCGGGAACGGCCCGGGCGGCGGGGTCGCCGGCCCGGCCTGCCCGGGAGCGTGCTGCGGTGCGGCAAGGCCGTGCGGTGGGTTGCTGAACTGCGTCACGTCGGGCGGCGGCGGAATCTGCGCCGGGCCGACCTGACCGGGGATGAACGGCTGCCCGGGGTGTGCCTGCGCGGGACCGGCGTACGGAACGACCGAAGGCGGAGGCGGGATCGGAGGTGTCGCGCCAGCCTCGTCCGGAGCGGGCGCGGTCGTTCCGGACGGTCGTTGCGGCGGGTACGCCCACGGCGACTCGGCGATCGGCCGCGCCGGCCCGTCAGGGGACCCGTCCGCACCGGCCCCGCCGACCGTCGGGCTGTCGGTGGCGTTCGGGCTGGCAGCGGACGCGGTGGCCGCCGGAATGGGCGAGTCGGTGGCGGCGGTCGAGGTGGAGCGGTCGGCGGGTGCCGATGCGGCGGGGCGGTCGGCGGCGGTCGGGTTGTCCAGGGTGAACGGCAGGTTCAGGTCGACGCCGCCCGGGGTGACCGGCGCGGCGGTCGGGCCCCGGTCGCCGGGCATCACCCGTGCCGCGTCGGGCGCGGCACTGCCCGCGTCGCCCCCGGCGGGACGGCCGTCGCGCGGCGCGGCGGTGGTGCTCGGTGTCGCGGCGGCAGCCGGGACGCCGGGGCCGGCTGGCCCGCCGTTGCTCCCCGGGCCGGTTGGCCCGCCGTTGCCCCCGGGGCCGGTCGACGACGGCGTCGGCCGGGCCGCGGTCGCCGGCGGAGCGGCCGGCGGTGACGAAGCGGCCGGGTCGGTCGGCGGCGGCCAACTCGGCTGCGCCGGCGCCCAACCAGACCCGACACCGGACGGGCCGCTGGCCCTCCACCTCCCAGGTGCCGGGACGGCGCCGGTGAGCGACGGGTAGTCCGACGGCGAGGGCGGCGACTGGGCCGCAGCGCCGGGCTGGCCGGGAACCGGCGGTCGCCCGATCGGCGGCGCGGCCACCGGTGGCGTGACCGGATGTGTGACCGGCGACGGCCCACCCCGCTGCTCGGCGACCGCAGCCCACGGCGGCACCGCGCCCCGGTCGCCCGGATCTGGCGGCCAGAGTGGTTCGACGTCCCGCTCCGGCACCGGCTGCTGGCCGGGCACCTGCGCCCGGTCGGCGTTCTCGTCCATTACGGCCCTCCCCAGTCCTCCTGCGAGGATAGGCCCAATCGCCCAACAGGGCCGATCGGCGCAGGCAGGTCGGCCGGTCGCGGTCGAGGTCAGATCGACCAGACCGCCCAGGCGCCCGGCTCGACCCACCAGGAACGCTTACGGGTCAGCTCGCTCTCGACACCATCGTCGAGGTACGGCACCCTGCCCTCCCTGGGCAGCACCGACACCGCCCGCCCACGGGCCCGCCGCACTTCGAGGCGTACCCGCTTGCGCCCCCACGCCGAGCGGACGACCACCGGCACGGCCACCGCGACCTCGACCTGGCCGTCGGCCGGGTCCGGCGCGGTCAGCAGCGTCACGTCGTTGAGCGTCGCGTACCCGCCGGCGTTCCCCACCGCGCAGGCCAGCAGCGGTTCCGTACCGTCGGTGAGGATGGTGTCGTCGACCTCCACCCGGGCGCGCCAGTGCAGCGGCCGGCCGGTGTCGTCGGCCGCGCCGAGGAGCGCGCCGTCCAGGGTCACCGAGCCACCGTCGTTGCGGAGCAGGTCCAACCGGCGCGGCGTGCCGTCCAGCACCGCAGCGGCCACCGCCGCCGGGTCACGGGGCAGCCCAAGCTGCGCGGCCAGGTCCCGGTGGGTGCCGCCACGGGCCGGGTCGAGCGGGAGTACGGCCACCGGCGGCAGGTCGGGCAGGGTCCGGTTGCCGGGCAGATCCGCGGGGCGCTTGCTCGGCGCCGGGGCGTACCGCTTGACCAGCCGGCGCAGCACGGCGCGCAACTGCCCGTCGCTCGCCGTGGCGATGACCAGCCGGGTCTTGCTGTCCGGGTCCGGCCAGGTGAGGCCGTCCGGGCGGGCTGGGCCGTCGAACCGGGCCAGCACCGCGTCGATCTCGGCGTCGGAGCGGGCGGTGACCGTCTCCACCCGGGCGCCCCGGGCGTTCAGCGTGTCGGCGCACGCCAGCACCGGCACCCGTGGCCGCTCCGTCGCGCACTGCCCGGTGTCGGTCTCGCCGCTGCCGGCCTGGTCGGTGTTCGGCTGGCCGGTGTCGGCCCCGGTCGCGCCGCCGCAGCAGGCCCCGCCGCTGCCACAGCCCCCGGGAGCGTCCCGCTCCGAGCCAAGGGTGAGCAGCACCACGTCGTACACGGAAGGAGCCTCCTGCCTCTCGACGCGACCCCTGCCGGCCACGCCGTCACTACTTGTTAACCTGACACCCCGGGCTCGCCGAGCGGTCGCCACCTGGCACCCGAGCCTTCTGGAGGCGGAAAAGATGCCAGCGATCGTGCTCATCGGCGCTCAGTGGGGCGACGAGGGCAAGGGCAAGGTTACCGACCTGCTGGGTGAGCGGGTCGACTACGTCGTGCGCTACTCCGGCGGCAACAACGCCGGGCACACGGTGATCACCCCGGACGGCCAGAAGTACGCGCTGCACCTGATGCCGTCCGGCGCGCTCTCACCGAACGCGATGATCGTCATCGGCAACGGTGTGGTGGTCGACCCGAAGGTGCTGCTCGCCGAGATCGACGGCTTGGCGGAGCGCGGCGTCGACGTGTCCCGCCTGCGGATCTCCGGTGACGCTCACCTGATCATGCCGCACCACCGGGCGCTGGACCGGGTGATCGAGCGCTACCTCGGCTCGTCCCGGATCGGCACCACCGGCCGCGGCATCGGCCCGGCGTACGGCGACAAGGTCGCCCGGATCGGCATCCGCCTTCAGGATCTGCTCGACCCGGGCATCCTGCGCAAGAAGCTGGAACTCGCGCTGCGCGAGAAAAACCAGATCCTGTTCAAGGTCTACAACCGCAAGGCGATCGACGTCGACGCGACGGTCGAGGAGTACCTGGCGTACGCGGAGCGGCTCAAGCCGTACATCGCGGAGACCCGGGCGATGCTCTGGGACGCCCTGGACCGGGGCGAGACGGTGCTGCTGGAAGGCGCCCAGGCCACCATGCTCGACATGGACCACGGCACCTACCCCTTCGTGACCTCGTCCAACCCGACCGCCGGTGGCGCCTGCGTGGGCGCGGGCATCCCGCCGACCGCGATCAACAAGGTCATCGCGGTGAGCAAGGCGTACACCACCCGGGTGGGTGCCGGGCCGTTCCCGACCGAGCTGTTCGACGCCAACGGCGACCACCTGCGCAAGATCGGTGCTGAGTACGGCACCACCACCGGGCGGGAGCGCCGGTGCGGCTGGTTCGACGCGGTTGTCGCCCGGTACGCCTGCCGCCTCAACGGCGTCACCGACCTGGTCATCACCAAGCTGGACGTGCTGACCGGCCTGCCCAAGGTGCCGATCTGCGTCGGCTACGAGATCAACGGCGTCCGGGTCGACGACATGCCGATGAGCCAGACGGACTTCCACCACGCAAAGCCCGTCTTCGAGGAACTCGATGGCTGGTGGGAGGACATCACCAAGGCCCGCAGCATCGACGACCTCCCGGAGAACGCCCGCCGCTACATCGCGAGGGTCGAAGAACTCTGCAACACGAGGGTGAGCGTCGTAGGCGTAGGCCCAGGCCGAGAAGAAAACGTAGTCCTCCACCCCCTCCTCCCCTAACCCCCCCCCGGCGCACCGCACCCTCCCCTTCGCGTTGATCATGAAGTTATTGCCATCGCCGTCGGCGCGTCGAGGCAATAACTTCATGATCAACCAGTTCTGAGAGCCTCGTTATCCACAGGGGTGGAGGGGTTGTCCACAGGGGGATGTTTCGGGTTCGGCCAGGGTGGTCGGGTGGATGCCTTGGATGTGGTGCGGCAGGTTGCGGCCGTGCGGGACGGAGTTGTAACGCTCAGGCAGGCGCGTGCGGCTGGCCTGACGACGCATGAGGTGCAGCGGCTTTGTCGGGCTGGACGCTGGCGGGTCGTGGCGCGTGGTGCCTACCTGGTGGACGCTGACCGGTACGACGGCGTTCCCCGAGCGGCGCGGATCAGGGCTGCGGTGGCCTCCTTCGGGCCAGCCGCAGCCGCTGTGCTCGCAACGGCTGCGGAGCTGCACGGGTTGGCCGGTCTGCGGGCCACCGACGTGATCGACCTGTCGGTGCCAGGCCCGATCGCCAGGCCGGCCCGGCTTGCCCACCCGGAGGTGGTGGTCCATCAGTTGGTCATTCAGCCCGACCAACTTGTCCGGGTGAATGGAATCACCACTACAGAACCGCTGCGCACCCTTGCCGACGTGAGCCTTCGGGTTGATCGTCTTTCGGCGGTGAGTGTGCTGGATTCGGCACTGAATCAGCGGCTCGTAACCACCGATGATCTGCTCGCCATTCCGCGCCTCGTTCGAGGACGACGCGGTGCGGTCGTGGCGCGTGGCTACCTCAGCGAGGTCGATGGGCGTGCGCAGTCCCCGTTGGAGACCCGGACCCGGCTGCGCTGCGTGGACGGGAGAGTGCCACCGGACGCACTGCAACTTGAGGTACGCGATGAGGACGGCTACCTGTTGGGGATCGGGGATCTCGGCTGGCGTGGCCCTCGCGTCATCGCCGAGGCCGACGGCCGCGGCCCTCACGGTGCCCCTGAGGCCGCCTACGCCGACCGCCGTCGCCAGAACCGCCTCGTCAACGCCGGCTGGACCGTCCTCCGATTCACCTGGCAGGACACCCTCCACCCCGCCTACATCCCCCACACGGTCCGCCAGGCAATCGCCGCTGCCCGACACCGTCGATCATGAAGTTGTTGCCACGACACGCCGCGGCGGAGGGCGATAACTTCATGATCAACGGTGGGGTAAGGGGGGACAGTAGGATCTCGGGCGTGCGGGTTCTTCTGGTGGGTGGTGGCGGGCGCGAGCATGCGCTTGCGCTCGGGTTGGTGGCGGATTCGGCGGTTTCTGCGGTTGTCGCGGCGCCGGGTAATCCGGGGATCGCGAGCGTGGCTGAGCTGCGGGCCGTCAACGCCACAGATCCGGCCGCGGTGGCGGCGTTGGCCGTGGAGGTGGCGGCTGACCTGGTGGTGGTCGGGCCCGAGGCTCCACTGGTCGCCGGGGTCGCCGACGCGGTACGCGCCAAGGGCATCGCCGTGTTCGGTCCGTCCGGTGCGGCCGCGCAGCTGGAGGGCTCCAAGGCGTTCGCCAAGGACGTCATGACCGCCGCTGGCGTGCCGACCGCCCGCGCGTACGTCTGCGCGGACGAGGAGAGCACCGCCCGGGCGCTGGACGAGTTCGGCGCGCCGTACGTGGTGAAGGACGACGGGCTGGCCGCCGGCAAGGGCGTGGTGGTGACCGACGACCGGGCTGCCGCGTTGGCGCACGCCAACGAGTGCGGACGTGTCGTGGTCGAGGAGTTCCTCGACGGCCCGGAGGTCAGCCTCTTCGTGGTCACCGACGGCGAGGCGGCGCTGCCGTTGGTGCCGGCACAGGACTTCAAGCGGCTCGGCGACGGCGACACCGGGCCGAACACCGGTGGCATGGGGGCGTACGCGCCGTTGGCCTGGGCACCGTCCGGCCTGGTCGACGACGTGATGCGCGATGTGGTCCACCCGACGCTCGCGGAGATGCGTCGCCGGGGCACCCCGTTCGCCGGCCTGCTCTACGTGGGGCTCGCGATCACCGCCGCCGGTCCTCGGGTGATCGAGTTCAATGCGCGCTTCGGCGACCCGGAGACCCAGGTGGTGCTCGCGCTGCTGGAGACCCCGCTGGGCGGGCTGCTGCACGCGGCGGCCACCGGCTCGTTGGCCGAGCACCCGCCGCTGCAGTGGCGGGACGGCAGCGCCGTGACAGTGGTGCTCGCCTCGGCGGGTTATCCGGCCGCGCCGCGCACCGGCGACGTGATCACCGGTGCGGACCGTCCGGGCATCATCCACGCGGGCACCGCCCGCCGGGCCGGCGACGGCGCGTTGCTCTCCGCCGGCGGCCGGGTTCTTTGCGGTACGGCCACCGGCGCCGATCTGGCAGCCGCGCGGGACGCCGCGTATGCGCTGGTGGACGGGGTGGAGTTGGCCGGCTCGCAGCACCGCACCGACATCGCCTCCGCCGCGATCGAGGACCGGATCACAATTCCCGGCTGAACTCGGGCAACCCCTGTCGCAGCCGCCACCGGTCGCGCCGACCTCACCCCCGTACGACCCGCGGTCAGCCGTAGTAGCGGCGCAGCTCTCGGGTCAGCACCTTGCCGGTGGCGTTGCGGGGTAGGTACTTCACGAGGATCACGTCCCGGGGGACGCTGAACCGGGCCAGGAAGTGCCGGACATACTCGCGGACCGCCTCGGGGTCGAGGGTCTCGCCGGGGTGCAGGGCGAGGAACGCGGAGAGGCGCTGGCCGTACTCGGGGTCGGGCACGCCGATCACTGCCGCCTCGCGGACCTGTGGCAGTTGCGCGAGCAGGTCCTCCACCTCGGACGGGAAGACGTTCTCGCCGCCAGAGACGATCATGTCGTCGGCTCGGCCGTCGACGAAGAGCAGCCCGTCGGCGTTGAGCCGGCCGAGGTCGCCGGTGTCGAGCAGCCCGTCGTGGGTTTCCCGGCTGGCACCTGAGGTGTAGCCCTCGAAGAGCATCTCGTTGCCGACGAAGATCCGTCCGACCCGTCCGTCCGGTACGGGTTGGCCGTCGTCGTCGAGCAGCTCCAGGCGGGTGCCGTGCGGGGGACGACCAGCGGTGGTGGGTGCCTGACGCAGGTCCTGCGGGCCGGCGATGGAGGCCCAGGAGACCTCGGTGGACCCGTAGAGGTTGTAGAGGACGTCTCCGTAGACGTCCATGAACTTCGGGGCCAGTCCGCCGGGCAGGGCGGAGCCGCTGACCGCGACGACAGTGAGCTGGGGGCGCGGGTCGGGCGGGGGCACCTCCAGCAGCCGTTGCACCATCACCGGTACGGCGAAGAGCGCGTCGCAGCGGTGCGTGGTCAGGGCGGCGAGCGTGGCGGCCGGGTCGAAGCGGCGGTGCAGCACGATGGTGGCCCGTAGTGCCAGGCAGACCTGGAGGGCGGCGAATCCCCAGGTGTGGAAGATCGGTGCGGCGATCATCACCCGGTCCCGGGCGTGCAGGGGGATGCGGTCGATGATGGACACCAGTGGGCCGAAGCCGCCTGGTGTCGGCCGCCGGGCACCCTTGGGCGTGCCGGTGGTGCCGGAGGTGAGGACGATGATCCGGCCGTCGCGCTCGGGTGGTTGCAGGTCACCGGGCAGTGCCCCGGCCACCAGTTCCTCGCGGGCGCGTTCGTCGAGCCGGTGCAGCTCGGCGGGGAGGCCGAGGACCCGATCGGCGAACTCGTCGTCGTGCACGAGGAGCCGCAGTCGCTGCTCCTCGGCGACGGTGCCGAGCTGGGCGGCGCTGAGCCCGGTGTTGACCAGTACCGCGTCGACGCCGAGCAGGGTGGCGGCGACGATCGTCTCGATCAGTCCGCTGTGGTTGCGGCAGAGCACGCCGATCCGGTCGCCGGCCTGTACGCCGAGCCCGGCCCGCATCGAGCGGGCCAACCGTTCGGCCCGGTCGAGCAGGTCGTGGTAGGTCAGCTCGACGCCGTTCTCGTCGATGACGGCGGGCCGGCCCGGGTCCCGGGCGGCTGCCTGGCGTAGCTCGCCTGCCAGGCTCCACCCCCACGTGCGCAACGCGTTGAGCTGCGAGGCGACCCGGATCGGGCTGCCGGGGGTGAGCAGCCCGCGACGGGTCAGCGTGGTGACGACGAACGGCAGGTCCATGCCGCAGACCTCCTCGGGGTGGTGCGCGGACGGGCGGCGGCCCGCCCGTCCATCAGGGCTTCTTTCCTTGATCATGCACTGGGCGCGGCTGAGGGCCCAGTTCGCGTCGGCGTGGGGTGACAAAGACGGCACAGATCGTGGAGTCCGGGCCGCCGTCGGCCCGCCCGTCGAGGAAGGGCTGGGCCGACGGCGGTCAGCGGATCTGCATCCCGGAGATCGCCCGGGAGATGACCAGTCGTTGGATTTCCGAGGTGCCCTCGAAGATGGTGTAGATCTTGGCGTCCCGGTACCAGCGCTCGACCGGGTGGTCACGCAGGAAGCCGGCTCCGCCGAGCAGTTGCACTGCCTTTTCGGTGACCGACACGGCCACCTCGCCGGCCTTCAGTTTGGACATCGATCCTTCGCCCGCTGTGAACGGGCGGTTGTTGCGGCCCATCCACGAGGCCCGCCAGACCAGCAGCCGCGCCGCGTCGATCTCCATCCGCATGTCGGCCAACGCGAACGCGACCGCCTGGTTTTCGATGATCGGGCGTCCGAACTGGACGCGGTCCTTCGCGTAGTCGAGGGAGTACTCGTAGGCGGCCCGTGCCACGCCGAGCGCCTGGGCGCCGACGGTGGGTCGGGACAGCTCGAACGTGCGCATCGCGGCCTGCCCGGTGGACCGCTGACCGGAGCGGGCACGGTCGAGGCGTTCCAGCAGGGCGTCTCGTCCGCCGAGGAGGCAGCGGCCGGGTACGCGTACCCCGTCGAGGAAGACGTCGGCGGTGTGGGACGCGCGGAGCCCGAGTTTGCGTAGCTTGCGGGTGGCGGCCAGGCCGGGGGTGCCGGGCGGTACGACGAACGCCGCCTGACCCCGGGAGCCGAGCGCGGGGTCGACGGAGGCGGTGACCACGTGCACTCCAGCGATGCCGCCGTTCGTGGCGTACGCCTTCTGGCCGGTGAGCACCCACTCGTCGGTGGCCTCGTCGTAGACGGCCCGGGTGCGCATCGCGCCGACGTCGGAGCCGGCTTCCGGCTCGCTCGTGCAGAAGGCGGCGACGGTCGGCGAGTCGACGTCGCCGAAGCACTGCGGCACCCACTCGACCATCTGGTCCGGGGTGCCGGCGCCGTAGATGGCGGCGACGGCGAGCGAGGTGCCGAAGATGCTCATACCGATGCCGGCGTCACCCCAGAAGAGTTCCTCGCTGGCGATCGGGAGGGAGAGGCCGGTCGGGTCGGCCCAGCAGGTGGCGAGGAACTCGAAGCCGTAGAGGCCGACCTTGGCGGCTTCCTGGATCACCGGCCACGGGGTGTCCTCGCGTTCGTCCCACTCGGCGGCGGCCGGGCGCACGACCTCGGCGGCGAAGCCGTGCACCCAGTCGCGTAGATCCCGCTGTTCCTCGTTCAGGTCGAGCGAGAACTCAGCCATGTCAGGCCTTGGGGATGTCGAACAGGTTGGCGATGTTGGCGGCGAGGCCGAGGTCGCCCTTCGCCTTCAACTTGCCGGTCATGAACATCATCACCGGGTTGGCGCCACCGGAGACGATCTTCAGGAACTCGACCGGGCCCATGGTGAGGCTGAGCTTCGGGTCGTGCTGCGGGGTCGAGTTCACGACGCAGGTGCCGTCGGCGATGACCACCTCGTAGGTGTCGCTGCCGCCGTCGGGGCGACCGGTGATGATCCAGTGGATGACCGCGTTGGTGGAGCCGGCCCGGTCCGCGCGGAACAGCGACGGCATCCGGCCGAACACCTCGCCCAGGACCTTGTCGCGCATGTCGCCGGACATCACCTGGGCGATCTTGTCGTCCGGGGTGGACTTGACCAGCTGGGCGAACTCCTTGGGGCCGACGTTGGCGAAGTTGGCCGGGTCGAAGTCAGTCATCAGGTGCGCCTTCCGGAAGATTGGCTACTCGCGCGTAACCCTACGCACGAGTAGGTATGCTCGCAAGGTGTCCAGCGTCCCCGCCTTCAAGCGCCTGCCTCGCGCCGTCCGCGAGCAGCAGATGCTCGACGCGGCCGTCAAGGTCTTCTCCCGACGTGGTTTCCACGCCGCCAGCATGGACGAGATCGCCGAGGACGCCGGCATCTCCAAACCCATGGTGTACGCGTACCTCGGCACCAAGGAGGAGCTCTTCGTCGCCTGCCTGCACCGGGAGGGCACCCGGATGATGCAGGCCATCGCCGGGGCGGCGGCCCCCGACCTGCCGGCCGACGAGCGGCTCTGGCGAGGGCTGAGGGCCTTCTTCGGCTTCGTCGGCGCCTACCGGGACGGCTGGGCGGTGCTCTACCGGCAGGCCCGGGGCGAACAGCCGTTCGCCGGCGAGTTGGCCACCATGCGGGCCCGGTTGGTCGAGGTGGTCGCCGGAATGCTCGACCACGCGTTGCGCGCCGAGGGACGCGAGATCGCCGCCATCGACCTGGAGGTCGTCGCGTACGCCCTGGTCGGCGCGACCGAGTCGTTGGCCGACTGGCTCGCGGACCACCCGGACGCCGACCCGGGGAAGACGGCCACCCGGATGATGAACGTGGCCTGGCTCGGCGCCGCCCAACTGCTGCACGGCGTCACCTGGCGTCCGCCGGCCGTCTGACGGCCCCGGCCGGAAGAGCGTCGGTGCCCGGCTCGCCGGCCCGCGCCGTACGGCGGCGGTTGCGGAGCCAACGGACCACCTCGACGACCACCGTCACCGTCAGGGCGAGGCCCAGACCGAGCAGGAGACCACGCAGCGGAACCTGCTCGAAGGCGAGCCCGCCGACGTATCCGACCAGCGCGGAGTAGAGCCCCCACGAGCTGGCGGCCAGCGCGTCGAAGGCCAGGAACCGCCGCCGGGGATAGCGCACCGCACCCATGGTGAGGGTGACAGCGGTCCGGCCGCCCGGGATGTAGCGGGCCACGGTGAGGATCAGGCCGCCCCGGGTGGCGATCCCCCGACGGGCCCGATCGATGGCGGCCCGGCGTCGACCGTCGGGCGGCAGCCGGTCGAGCAGCCGGGTGCCGCCACCCCGCCCGATGGCGTACGAGATGTGGTCCCCGACCAGCGCCCCGGCGGCGGCCACCAGGATCACCGCCGGCAGGTACGGCGCTCCGGAGGCCGCGAACACCCCCGCGGTGATCACCGCCGTCTCGCTCGGCACCACCGGGAAGAAGCCGTCGAGCACCGCGATCGCGAAGATCGCCAGGTACACCCAGGGCGAGGACATCGTGTCGTGCAGCAGGTCGAGCAGATCCATGATCCCGATGCTGGTCGGGGCGGCTGCTCCCGACATCGGCCAGTGGTCAGGCGGGCGGCACTACGAAGGTAGCGGCCGGCCCGGACTGGGCATCGGGGTCATCCCCCACCTCACCCGCCGTGGACGGCGGCTTCCTGGTCCGGGCCCTGATCCCGCTGGTGGGTGCGGCGTGATCCGGGTCGTGGTGGTCGACGACGAGCAGTTGGTTCGGGCCGGGCTGCGGCTGATCCTTGAGGCGGCCGAGGACATCACCGTCGTCGGTGAGGCAGCGGACGGTGTCGGCGCGCTGGCGCAGGCCCAGCGGTTACGCCCCGACGTGGTGCTGCTCGACGTGCGGATGCCGGGCGTCGACGGGCTGACCGTGGCGCCCGACGTGGTCGCCGTCGGCCCAAAGGTGATCATGTTGACCACCTTCGACCTCGACGAGTACGTGCACCGCGCGCTACGTGCCGGCGCGGTCGGCTTCCTGCTCAAGGACACCCCGCCCCGCGAGCTGGCCGCCGCCGTCCGCACGGTGGCCGCCGGGAACGCGATGCTCGCCCCGACGGTGACCCGGCGCCTGATCAGCTCGTTCGCCGAACGTGGTCCGGCCCGCCGGGACGCGGCCCGTGAGCGGCTCGCACCGCTGACCGAGCGGGAGCTGGTGATCGTCCGGGAGGTGGCGCGCGGGCACGGCAACGCGGAGATCGCCCGGCGGCTGACGATGAGCGAGGCCACCGTCAAGGCACACGTCAGCCGGGCGCTGGCGAAACTCCACGCGGGCAACCGGGTGCAGCTGGCCATCCTGGTGTACGACGCCGACCTGCTGTGACGGGTGCGCCAGTCACCGTCGGGCGGCGGCGCGACGGTGCGCCTGGCGGCGCAGCCACCGGATCCCCTCCAGCCCGAACGTGACGACCAGCGAGACCCCCACCCCGACCAGCACGCCCTTCACCGGGTCACGTTCGAAGGCCAGCCCGCCGAAGTAGCCGAGCAGCCCGCAGTACAGCGCCCAGGTGATCGTCGCGATGCTGTCGTACAGCAGGAATGACCGGCGGGGATAGCCCACCGCGCCCATGGTGAGCGTGACGGCGGTCCGCCCGCCCGGCACGTACCGGCTGGTGGTCAGGATCATCCCGCCGCGTCGGTCCACCGCCCGCCGGGCCCACTCGGAGCTGGCCCGCCGGCGGCTGCCGTCGGGCAGGCGGGCCAGCCGGCGGGCACCTCCGCCCTTTCCGATGGCGTACGAGACGTGGTCGCCGACCAGCGCGCCCACGGCGGCGCTGACGATCACCAGGGTCAGGCTGGGGTGCCCGCCGCTCGCCGAGAGCACCCCCGCGGTGATCACCGCTGCCTCGCCCGGCACCGCGGGGAAGAACGCGTCGATCGCGGTGAGCCCGAAGATCACCAGGTAGACCCACGGCGACGTGACCGTCCCACGGAGGAGGTCGAGGAGGGCGTCCATTCCCCCATGCTTGCCGGGCGCGACCTGCCCGGTGGGCGAGTCGCCGGATCCCCCGGAGTTGTCAGCTGGCGCGGACCAGGGCCGGTGGGGCCAGCAGTGGGCCGCACGGGGTCTTGTCGTCGGCGGTGGGGCCGTGCGAGGTCAGCACCACCGGTGTTCCCAGCTCCGCGCGTACCGCCTCGGCCCAGTCCGCCGGTGGGCCGTCGTACACGGGGCGGGAGCGCAGCAGGCGGGCGGTGAGCGCGGCCTGCCGGTCCAGGTCACCGGGCGGGCCCGGGGTGAGCCGGTCGGTGGTGTCGTAGCGGCGGCAGATCCGCAGGTCGGGGCCGGTCAGGTCGAGGTGGGTCAGGGCCAGGCCGTCGACGCCGCCGGCCGCGGCGAGGGCGTACCGGTGGGCGACCGCGTCGAAGTGGCCGAACCGGAACCGGCCCTGCCACGGGTTCGTGGTGTTGTGCGCGTCGGCGAACGGCAGGCTGGGGTCCTCGGTCACCAACGGGCCGTGCCCGTGCCGGGTGGTTACGATGCGGAGCACCCCGATCCGGGTCACGTCGCCGGGCCGACCCGCCTCGGCGAGCAGGCTGTCGACGTTGGCGAACGTCGTGGTGCTCCAGGTGGTGTACGGGTGGAAGCCGTGCCACTCGTCGAGCAGCACCCCCTGCGCGCCCTCGAAGACGCAGGTCCCGGTGCGCAGCGCCTCGGCGAGCCAACTGCCGTCGACGATGGCGACCCGGTCGGCGAACCCCGTGTACGCGGGCAGGCAGTCCTCGATCGGTGGCGCGTCCAGTGGGCCCAGCTCGGCGGTCAGCCGGTCCCGCAGGATGGTCAGCCTGCGGCGCAGCAGTGCCGGGTGGTGGCAGTCGGCGACCCGGGGCGCGTCGTCGGGGTGGGCGAGACCGTACGCGACGGCCTCGCCCACCCCCAGCCCGCAGGAGCCGTGCCGGTCGGCTCCCCGGGTGATCTCGCGGGCCCGGTTGGCGGCCCGGTGGTACGGGGTGGCGAGCAGTGCGTCCCCGTCGACGGTCAGCCGGTCGAGCGCGTCGGGCACCCCGAGAGTGGCGAGGTGGTCGGCCTCGGCGGCCATCGCCAGCGGGTCCACCACCACGTGCCGGGACAGGTGCGTACGCACACCGGGATGGAAAGTGCCGGCGCCGAACTGCGCGAACGTGTGGTGCCGCCCGTCGCGCAGCACGACGTTGTGTGCCGCCTGCGCGCCCCCGTTGAAGCGGACCACCGTGTGCACGGGACGGGTGGCGCAGAGCCAGTCCACCACGGTGCCCTTGCCGGCGTCGCCGTAGCCGAGGTCGACCACCGCCACGTGGTTCACAGCCGGGTCACCGCGCTGGCCGTGTCGGTGAACGTCGGCAGCGTCGACACCTCGGCCCGCCGTCCCCGGCCGAGGCGGGCCAGCGCCTTCGACACGGTCCCGGTGGCGCTGGAGCCGGCAAGGTCCAGGTCACGCAGGCCCTCGTCCAGGTCGATGGCCTGCTCGCCGAGGCCGATGGTGAGCGCGATGGTCTCGCAGACCGCGTCGAGGTCGTCGAGCACGACGGCGTTCTGCCCGAGCAGGTCCCGCCAGAAGTCGAGCACCTTGGCGTTGCCGGAGTAGTGGCTGCCGGTGGGGAGCAGGTAATAGGTGTCCCAGCGGCGGGTCACCTCGTCGACGACCTGCCGCAGCGGCACGTCCTCGGAGAGGTCGTCCCCGATCAGGCCGGCCACCTCCCGGGCCTTCACCCGCTGGTACGCCAGCTCGTCGCCGATGATGAACAGGTAGCCGCGCCGGCCGCGCTTCTCCCAGTTGTCGGTGACCGTGTGCCGGGCCATGAAGTACATGGCCAGCTCGTACGACTCGCTCATCTGTCCGCCGCCACCGCCCTCCAGCACGATCCGGCCGAGGTCGTCGTCCATCCGGTTGTCCGACTCGAACTGGCCCACCTGCAACGGCACCCGGTCGCAGGCGGCGTCGCCGATGGCACCGAACATGATCTGCGGGTCGCTGGCGTAGCCCTGCCGTTGCAGCAGCCCGAGCAGTTGCGGCAGCTTGGTCTGCAGGACCCGCGGCACCGTGCGCATCGAGCCGGTCACGTCGAAGAGCACCGCGACGGGGGTCGACCGGGGGTGCTCGGCGGAGTCGCGGCTCTCGCGGGTCGCGTCCCTGGGGTCGAGCGCGGGGTGCACGGTGCGCGCCCCACTGTCGCTGTAGGAGAAGGCGCTCCTGCCGGTCGACCGGCGGTAGCGGTCGGCTGCGTCGTACACGTCGGTGGACCAGATTCCACTGCCCATGACAGCTCCTTAGGGGGTGAGGGTGAAGGGTCGGAAGGTGCGTGGCCCGTAGAGCCGGTCCAGCACCTGGTCGAGTTCGCGCAGCAGGCGCCACGCGTCGTCGGGCCGGGCGCCCAGCGACCGTTGCCGGCAGCCCTGCGCGAAGGTGTGCAGCTCGCGGGGCGCGCGCGGGCCCATCAGCCAGCTCATGCAGTGGCTGGCCATCGCGATGTCGGTGCCCGGCCCGCACGGCTGCTTCTTGAGGACTTCCTCCGGGTCCCAGCCGTGGCCGGGGACCACCGCCGGGATGGTGCTGCCGACAGCCGCGGAGAAGCACCAGTCGATCAGCACCACGCCGTGGGCGTCCGGCTCGATCAGCACGTGTCGGGGCACTACCGCGCCGTGCACCACGCCCGCGCGGTGGGCCAGGCCGAGCACGACCAGCAGTCGCCGCCACATCCAGGCCACGTCCCGGGCGTCCAGCCCGTCGGGGTACGCGCGCCGCACCTCGTCGAGGTCGTGCAGGCCGGGTGCGGTGGCGAGCACGTTTATTCGCCGTTCCGCGCCGGTGGTGGCGTCGCGGTGCCGGAACTCGTCGACCAGCCGGGGCACGTACGGCAGGTAGCGCGGGTCGCCGCGCTCGGCGATGGTGCGCAGGGCGTGCGCCTCGCGGGCCATCAGGTCGTTGTCGGTGGGCCGTCGGGGGAGCTTCAGCAACCGGTCGTCGCCGACGTCGTAGAGGTCGGCGAGGTCACCCGAGTGGGCCGGCGCGCCGAGCCGGTAGTCGCCGAGGACTGTGGTCTGCCGTGCCTGCCACCGGGTGGTGACGTGGATGAACGCGTCGATGGCGTCGGCGCGTACCGCCGGGTCGGTCGGTAGGCGGTCGGGGTGCAGGGCCGCGACCAGCTCGCGGTAGCGGCGGGCCGGCTGGTCGGCGCCGAACAGGTCCGCGTCGGTGCGGGCGGCCGCGACCAGGTGGATTGCCTCGGTGGCCCTCACCGCACCGTCTCCTCGCGGGCGGGGCGCAGCAGCGCCGGGTGCAGCAGGCGGGCGTCGCCGGCCCGGTAGAGCCGGGCGCGCGGGCCGCCCCGGGCACCACCGCGCTCGGTGCTGGCGCCGGTGCTCTCCACGAAGCCCGGCACGGAGAGCACCTTGCGGTGGAAGTTGCCGGCGTGCAGCGGGTGCCCCCAGACCGTCTCGTAGACGCCGCGCAGTTCGCTGATCGTGAACTCGGCGGGGAGGAAGCGGGTGGCGAGCGGGGTGTACTCCACCTTGGAGCGGGCCCGTTCCAACGCGTCGTCGATGATCCGGCCGTGGTCGAAGGCGAGCTGCCGGCTGGTCAACGCGGTCACCGGCAGCCAGATCGCCTCGTCGGCGTCGCTGCCGGCGGCCGGGTCCGGCAGGTCGGGGGCGAACGCGAGGTGGGCGATCGAGACGACCCGCATGCGCGGGTCGCGGTCGGGCGCGCCGTAGCTGCCCAACTGCTCCAGGTGTACGCGGCGCAGCTCCTCGCCGCCGAGCCCGGTCTCCTCGGCCAGCTCCCGTCCGGCGCCAGTGGTCAGGTCCTCGTCGGGGCGGACGAAGCCCCCGGGCAGCGCCCAGTGCCCGGCGAAGGGTGCCTCGCCGCGTCGGATCAGCAGCAGGTGCAGTGCGCCGTCGCGGATGGTCAGTGCCACCACGTCGACGGTCACGGCGACCGCCGGATAGGCCCGGGGGTCGTACGCGGCCAGGAACTCCTGCTCGTTCATCATGTCTCTCTCACTTTGAGAACATCTCTCTCTGAGAACAACTTAGCGCAGAAGTGCGTGCCTGCCAAGGGCAGGACCAACTCAGCACACGAGGCGGTGGCGTGGTGCGCTCAGCGCACGAGGCGGTGGCGTGGTGCGCTCAGCGCACGAAGCCCGTCAGGTGGGGTCGGCCCCGTGAGTCGTGCAGGGCGAACCCGCCATCCGGCAGGAGCGCGAAGCTCACAGTGCTCGGCAGTGGCACGGGCAGCTTGAAGGCGACCTCGACGGTGTACGCGTCCGGAAGCCGGGCCTCCAGCGCGGCCAGGCAGCGCGCCTTGCTCCACATGCCGTGCACGATCGGCCGGCGGAAGCCGAACAGCCGCGCACCGAGTCGGGAGGTGTGGATCGGGTTGTGGTCGCCGGAGACCCGCGCGTACTCCGTACCGACGCGCGGTTCCACACGCCAGCGGGCGGTGGCCGTCGGTGCGGCGGGTCGCTCGCCGGGCTCGCGCCCGCCCGGCCCGCGCTCCCGACCGAGGTACGTCGAGACGCCGCGCCACACCTCCTCCCCGTCGACCGAGCCGACCAGCACCACGTCCACCTGCCGCCCCCGGTCGTGGGGGCGCAGGTTCTCCGCGTACGTCGTGAAGTCGAGGGTCTCGTCGGCGGTGATCGGGCGGTGCGTGGTGATCCGGTTGCCAACGTGCACCAGGCCGATCAGCGGGAGGGGGAAGTCCGGCGCGGTCATCAGGCGCAGGGCCAGCGGAAAGCCCATGACGTGCGGAAACGTCGCGGGCAGCCGATCGGTGAGCCGGAACCCGCAGACCCTGTCGTAGTCGGCGAGCTGCGCTCGCTCGACGCTCACCCCACCCACTGTCAACTCGACAGCCGGCAGGTCGGGCCCGCGCCGTCCACCCCCGAGGCCCGGTAGCGCGCCGAGCAACGCCCGTCGGTGCAGCGCCCCGACCGCCGGCATCCGGGGCAGCTCGACCAGGCTACGGCCGCCCGACTCCGGCCCCGTTCCCATCACGCCCCCAGCAGGCTCTGGCCGCAGACCCGGACCACGTTTCCGCTGACCGCGCCGCTGGCCGGCCAGGCCAGCCAGCCGATCGTCTCGGCCACGTCCACCGGCAACCCGCCCTGGGCCAGGCTGTTCATCCGCCGCCCCGCCTCGCGGACCACCAGCGGGATGCGCGCGGTCAGCCGGGTCTCGATGAAACCCGGGGCCACCGCGTTGACGCTGATCCCGTGCTCCCGCAGGGCCGGCGCGAGTGAGTCGACCAGCCCGATCACGCCGGCCTTGCTGGTGGCGTAGTTGGTCTGCCCCCGGTTGCCGGCGATCCCGGCGATCGACGAGACCGAGATGATTCGCCCGCCGGCCGGGATCAGCTCCCGCTCCAGCAGTACGTCGTTGATCCGTTCCTGGCTGGAGAGGTTGACGTCGATCACCTGGTCCCACCGGTCGGCGTCCATCCGGCCCAACGTCTTGTCCCGGGTGATGCCGGCGTTGTGCACCACCACGTCGACCCGGCCGTGCCGGCCGGCCAGGTGCTCAGCGAGTCGGGTCGGCGCGTCCGGCGCGGTCAGGTCGAGTTGGACGGCGGTGCCGCCGATGTCGTTCGCCACGGCGGCGAGCGCGTCGCCAGCGGCCGGAATGTCCAGGGCCACCACCTTCGCGCCGTCGCGGGCGAGCACCTTCGCCAGCGCGGCACCGATGCCCCGTGCGGCGCCGGTGACCAGCACGACCTGCCCGTCCAGCGGGCGGTCCCAGTCGGCCGGGACGCTCGCCGCGCCGCCGCCGACCCGGATGACCTGCCCCGACACGTACGCGGACCGGCCGGACAGCAGGAACCGGAGAGTCGATTCGAGGCTCGTGAGTGTGCCGGCGTCACCATCCGCGCGGCTCACGTGGACGAGTTGCGCGGTGGTGCCCCGGCCGAACTCCTTGCCGATGCTGCGGACCAGCCCTTCGAGGGCGCGCTGGGCGGTCGCCTCCCGGGGTGTCGGGCACTCCTGCGGAGGGGTGCCCAGCACGATCACCCGGCCGCTGGGCAGCACGGCCCGAGCCTGCGGGTGGAAGAAGTCGTAGAGCTGGCGCAGCTCGGTCGAGTCGGTGATGCCGGTGGCGTCGAAGAGCAGCGCTCCGTACCGCTGCGGGGCGGCGGCGGCCGGGTCGGCCAGCTCGACCCCGGCGCTGGTGAGGATCTTGGCAACCGGCTCGGTGAGCCGGCCGCCGGTGGCCGCGCCGAGCAGGGCCGGGCCGGCCAGCAGCGGGTCGCCGGGGTGGTGCCGGCGCAGTCGGGGCGGGTCGGGCAGCCCGAGGCGCTTGACCAGCGCGCGGCCGGCGGCCGATTGGACGAAGCTCGCGTACCTGTCGGTCATGGGCGTAGCCTACTGGCGAGTAGGGTTCGAGCAACACATGTCGAGGAGGCGGATCGTGCAGAGCATCCGGCGGGTCGCGGTCATCGGGGGCAACCGCATCCCCTTCGCCCGCTCCAATTCCCGCTACGCGGACGCGTCGAACGCGGACCTGCTCGGCGCGGCGCTCGACGGCCTGATCGCCCGCTACGGGCTGGCCGGGCAGCGCATCGGCGAGGTGGTCACCGGGGCGGTGCTCAAGCACTCCCGCGACTTCAACCTCACCCGTGAGGTGGTCCTCGGCTCCCGACTCGACCCCCACACCCCGGCGTACGACATCCAGCAGGCCTGCGGCACCGGCCTGGAGGCCACCATCCTGGTCGCCAACAAGATCGCCCTCGGCCAGCTCGACGTGGGCATCGCCGGCGGTGTCGACACCACCTCCGACGCCCCGCTCGCCGTCAACGAGGAGATGCGCCGCACGCTGCTCAAGCTCAACTCGGCCCGTACGTTGGGCGAACGGCTCAAGATCGCGGCGAAGCTGCGCCCGTCCCAGCCGTTCAAGCCGGAGATCCCGCGCAACGCCGAGCCGCGTACCGGGCTGTCCATGGGCGACCACGCCGCCCGGACCGCAGTGCGCTGGCAGATCGACCGGCGCTCCCAGGACGAGCTGGCGCTGCGCTCACACCAGCGCCTCGCCGCCGCGTACGACAGGGGTTTCTTCGACGACCTGATGACGCCGTACCTGGGGCTCACCCGGGACGCGAACCTGCGCCCGGACAGCAGCCTGGAGAAGCTCGCCTCGCTGAAGCCGGTCTTCGGCACCCGTGGCCCGGACGCCGAGCACGCCACCATGACGGCCGGCAACTCGTCACCCCTCACCGACGGGGCGTCCACCGTGCTGCTGGCCAGCGAGGAGTGGGCGGCGGCGCACCACCTGCCCGTGCTGGCCTGGTTCAGCTGGTCGGAGACAGCGGCGGTGGACTTCGTGCACGGCGACGAGGGGTTGCTGATGGCGCCCGCGTACGCGGTGCCCCGGATGCTGGCCCGTGCCGGGCTGACGTTGCAGGACTTCGACTACTACGAGATCCACGAGGCGTTCGCGTCGCAGGTGCTGGCCACCCTCGCCGCCTGGGAGTCGCCGGAGTTCGCCAAGGACCGGCTCGGCCTGGACGCGCCGCTCGGCGCTGTCGACACCGACCGGCTCAACGTCAACGGTTCGTCGCTGGCCGCCGGGCATCCGTTCGCCGCCACCGGCGGGCGCATCGTGGCGACCCTGGCGAAGCTGCTGGCCGAGCGGGGCAGCGGGCGCGGGCTGATCTCCATCTGCGCCGCCGGTGGGCAGGGCGTGACCGCCATCCTGGAACGCTGACTGGCCTTCGTACGACGACGCCCGCCAGACCCTGAGGTCTGGCGGGCGTCGATCGTGTGGTGGGGCTCAGCCGAGGGTGAACTTCTCCCAGGTGCTGATGGTCGGGCCGTTGGCGATCAGCGGCTTGGATCCTGCGCCGTCCGCGCTGACGTACTTGTTGTTGATGGCGGCCTTGAAGCTGACCGTGCCGTCGCTGTTGCGGACGATGGTGAACCGTTCCCAGGTGCTGGCCGTCGGGCCGTTGGCGATCAGCGGCTTGGCGCCTGCGCCGTCGGCGGACACGAAGTGGTTGTTGACCCGGGCGAGGAGGCCGACCTGCCCGTTGCCGAGATCCACCACGTCGAACCGCTCCCAGAGGCTGGCCGTGGCAGCCGAGGCGATCAACGGCTTGGCTCCTGCGCCGTCGGCGCTGACGAAGCGACCGTTGACCTTCGCCTTCAGCGACCGGTTCGCGTCCGGTACGACGACCTGGAGGAACTTCTCCCAGGTACCGATGGTGGGCCGGTCGGCGCTCATCGGAACGGCCCCGCTGAAGTCGGCGGTCACGTACATGTTGGTGATGGGGGCCTGGAGGCTGATGGTGCCGTCGCTGTTGCGCACCAGCGTGAACGCCTCGCGTATGTCCACGAGCTTGCTCGTCGCGGTCAACGTGACGTGGTCGAACTGGGAGATGCCGACGTAGCGCCCGGCCGCCCGGGAGAAGAGGGCGACCTTGCCGTCGCCGGCGTCCGCCAGGTCGAACTGCGCGATGGTGCTCGGTTCGGCCTGGTTGGGTCGAAGCCCGAAGCCGGTCTCGAAACTCACGTAGCGGCGGTTGGACAGGGCGCGCAAACCAATGGTCCCGGTCGGCCGCAGCATGCTGATCTGATTGCCGTAAGCCGTCGACCGACCGTCGGTGCCGGTAACCGTGACGGTCACGGGGTAGAGGTCCGGCTTCGCGTAGGTGTGCGAGGCGATCGGGCTCGTCTGGGTGACGACGCTGCCGTCGCCGAACGAGAACTGGTAGGACGCGATCGGGTTGAGGCCGGGGGTGGAGGCGGACGCGTCCACAGTCACCGACTGCGTCTGGAGATTCAGGGCAACGTCGAACGACACGACCGGGGCGCGGACGGCCTCCACGGCACCACGGTCCGCGAAGGTGACCGGGCCGGCGCCGGTGTTCGCCACCGCCGGGTCGTCGACGCGCGGCCAGCCGGCGCGGTCGAGCGTCTGGTAACCGGGCGCGGCCGAGTTCGCCGAGTCGATGTTGTCCCGGGCCTGTCCCGTCTCGCGGTCGTGGGCGGCCTGGCCGGAGGCGGCACGGAACGCGGCGAGGCTCATCCGGGTGTTCCAGGCGTAGATCTGCGGTGAGTCGTTGTTGTAGTGGTGGGCGTTGTTGTAGTCGACCACCGTCTTCCCGACGGCACCGCCGTAGACGCCGATCTCGACACCGTCGAGGAACGCCTCGTCGCAGTAGCTCTGGTCGAAGAAGCCGTTCGTGATCAGCACGTTGTTCTGCACGGAGACACCGGACGAGGCTCCGTCGACCCGGATCCCGTCTCGGCAACGGTCCTTGATGGTGTTGTTGGTGATGGCCGTGCCGGTGCCACCGTTGTTGTGCACCCCGTGGCCGGGGCCACCGTCGATCTGGTTGTTGGCCACCACAGTGTCGACCGCGCCCGCCCCGATGGCGACTGCCGCTCCGGTGAAACCGCTGACCTTGCTGTCGAGGATGCTGACTCTCGGCCCGTCGACCCGAACGCCGACGCCGTCGGAGGGTGTCCGGTACCCGGCGCTGCTCAATACGTTCACGGATTTGACCAGCACGTCGCTGCTAGCGGCGTCGATGATGATTCCGGCGTTCAGGGTCGGCCCGCTGGCGTTGATCTGCTTCAGTGTCGACCCGGTGACGCCGGCCAACCGGACAGCGGGCGCGGTCGAGGAGGTGTCCATCGCGAAGTTGCCGCCCTGGATGGTGATCCGCGAGGAGTTGCGCAGGTCGAGGCCGGGCAGCACGCTTGTCGACCCGTTGGTGCGCAGATTCTTGAGTACGACGTCGTGCTGGCCGTCGATCACGAAGCCGGCGGTCGCGCCGATCAGAGTTGCCACCTCACTGGCGAAGAAGGTGACTGGCTGCTCTGGCGTGCCGGACGTGGGGATCGTGACGCGTTCCCGGTAGTTGCCGCTGCCGACGTCCACCGACTGGCCGGCCGTGACCACCGCAGCCGCGGCACCGATGGTGCAGAACGGCTGCGTCAACGTGCCCGGGAACTGGTCGGAGCAGCCGGTGGCGGGGTTCTGCCGGACGTAGAGCGTCGTCGGAGCGTCCGCCTGGGCCGGCAGCATGGTGCCCACCAGGGCACCACCGGTCAGCACGACGGTCGCGAGACCGGAAAGGAGGGATTTGCCCATGCTTTGCCTCGGGGATGAGGAGGATCCGGCGGTCGCCGGGAGTCAGATAGAGGTGATCATGCATCACCGGCGGGTCGTGGCACTGACCGCAGTGACAAAAAGGCCACTCCGCCGCTGTGTGCACGGCGACGCCCGCCGGACCCGAGGGCCCGGCGGGCGTCGACAGTGCGGTAGGGGTCAGCCGAGGGTGAACCTCTCCCAGGAGCTGATGACCGGGCCGCTGGCGATCAGTGGCTTGCTGCCCGCGCCGTCCGCGCTCACGTACTTGTTGTTGACGGCGGCCTTGAAGCTGACGGTGCCGTCACTGCTGCGGACCATTGTGAACCGCTCCCAGGTGCTGGCCGTCGCCGCGCCCGCTATCAGCGGCTTGCTGCCAGCGCCGTCGGCGGACACGTAACGGTTGTTGACCCGGGCGAGAAGGCCGACCTGCCCGTTGCCGAGATCCACCACGTCGAACCGCTCCCAGGTGCTGGCGGTCGCCGCGCTCGCGATCAGCGGCTTGGCCCCCGCGCCGTCGGCGCTGACGAAGCGACCGTTGACCTTGGCCTTCAGCGACCGGTTAGCGTCCGGTACGACGACCAGGAGGAACTTCTCCCAGGTGCCGATGGAGGGTCGGCTGGCGCCAAGCGGAGTGGCGGCGTTGACGTCCGCGGTCACGTACTGGCTGGTGACGGGGGCCTGGAGGCTGACGGTGCCGTCGGCGTTGCGCACCAGCGTGAACATCTCGCGTACGTCCACGACCACGCTGTCCGCGGTCAACGTGGAGAGGTCGGACTGGGCGACGGCGACGTAGCGACCGACCGCCCGGGAGAAGAGGGCGACCTTGCCGTTACCGGCGTCCGCCAGGTCGAACTGCGCGATGGTGTTCGGTTCGGCCTGGTTCGGTCGAAGCCCGTAGCTCTTCTCGTAGCTCACGTAGCGGCGGTTGGACAGGGCGCGCAGACCGACGGTCCCGGTCGGCCGCAGCATGCTGATCTGCCTGCTGTAAGTCCCCGACCGACCGTCGGTGCCAGTGACCGTGACGGCGATCTGGTAAGCGCCCGGGTTCGCGTAGGTGTGCGAGGCGATCGGGCTCGTCTGGGTGACGGTGTTGCCGTCGCCGAACGAGAACCGGTAGGACTCGATCGGGCTGAAGCCGGGGAGGGAGGCGGACGCGTCCACAGTCACCGAGCGCGCCTGGATGTTCATGGCGAGGTCGAACCGCACCTCCGGACTCCGGACGGCTTCGGTGGTGCCACGGTCGGCGTACGTGACCGGGCCGGCGCCGGTGTTCGGCACGCCCGGGTCGTCGATGCGCGGCGAGCCGCCGCGGTCGAGGGTCGGGTAACCGGGGGCGGCCGAGTTCGCCGAGTCGATGTTGTCGCGTGCCTGCCCCGTCTCGCGGTCGTGGGCGGCCTGGCCGGAGGCGGTCCGGAACGCGGCGAGCCCCATCCGGGTGTTCCAGGCGTAGATCTCCGGTGAGTCGTTGTTGTAATGGTGCGCGTTGTTGTAGTCGACCATCGTCTTTCCGACGGCACCGCCGTAGACGCCGATCTCGACCCCGTCCAGCACCTTGTTGTCGCAGTAGACCTGACCGAAGTGACCGTTCAGAGCGAGCACGTTGTTCTGAACGGAGACGCCGGACGAGGCTCCGTCGACGCGGATGCCGTCCTGGCAGCGGTCCTTGACGGTGTTGTTGGCGATGGCCGTGCCGGTGGCCCCGTTGTTGTGCACGCCGTGGCCGGCGCCCCCGGAAATCACGTTGTTGGCCACCACCGTGCCGGCCGCGGTGGGCCCGAGCGCGATCGCCGCATTGGTGAAGCCGTAGATGCTGCCACCGATGAACGAGTTGCGCGGCCCGTCGATCCGGACGCCGACCGTGTTGTCGGCAAGGATGTAGTTGGCATAGCCCTGCACGCTCGTGTCCTGGATGGCCACGTCACTGCTGGCGGCGTCCATGGTGATGCCGGCGCTGGCGGTCAACCCACTGACGGTGATCTTCGACAGGCTCGAGCTGGTCACGCCGGCGAACCGGATCACCGGTGACGTCGCGGGTATGTTCAGGCCGTAGGTGCCGCCCCGGATGGTGAGGCCCGAGGAGTTGCGTGCGTCCAGGGCCGGCACCTCGCCCGACCCGACGACGCGGAGGTTCTGGAGCACCACGTCGTGCTGGCCGTCGATCACGAAGCCGGCCGTCGCGCCGATCAGGGTGGCTGAGGAACTGGAAGTGGTGAGGAAGGTGACCGGCTGCTCCGGCGTGCCGGATGTGCCGATCGTGACGCGCTCCCGGTAGTTGCCGCCGCCGATGTCGACGGTCTGCCCGCCGGTGACGATCGCTGCTGCGGCTCCGATGGTGCAGAACGGCTGCGCCAAGGTCCCCGGGTACTGATCGGAGCAGTTGGCGGGGGGATTCTGCCGGACGTAGAGCGTCGTCGGAGCGGCCGCCTGGGCGGGCAGCGCGGTGCCCACCAGGGTGCCACTGGTCAGTAAGGCGGTCGCGAGACCGGCGAAGAAGGATTTACGCATGCTGGCCTCGAAGAAAAGGAGGATCCGGCGACGCCGGGAGTCAGATTAGGCGATTCTGCATGATCGACAAGCGAGGTGCTGACCTGGGTGACAAAACGGCCACCCGTCTCGTGACCGTCCCGGTTCCGGCGAACCGAAGTGGCCGGCAGTAGACGTTCACGTCCCGTTCAACGGCCGGCTGACCGCCCGTGAGGTTGTCGGGTAACGGTGACCGTTCGCACCCCCGAACGAGGTGCGTTCGATGACACCTGCGTCCGGAACGGGGCCGGTAAGTGTTGGTGCTGTCTGTCGTCATCCCGATGTACAACGAGGCCGCGGTCATCCCGGCCCTGATCGCCCGGCTGCGTCCGGTGCTCGACGCGCTCAGCGTTGAGTACGAGGTGGTGGCCGTCAACGACGGCAGCCGGGACGACACGGTCTCGGTGCTCTTCACCCATGCGCGGAGCTGGCCGCAACTGCGCCTGGTCCAGTTGCGCCGAAACAGTGGACACCAGGCGGCGTTGACCGCCGGGCTGTACCGCGCCCGTGGGCAGTGGGTGGTCAGCCTGGACGCCGACCTGCAGGACCCGCCGGAGACGGTCGCCGAGATGCTGCGGGTAGCCCGTGAGCAGGGCGTCGACGTGGTGTACGGCGTACGCGCCGACCGCAGCTCGGACACCGTGTTCAAACGGCGAACCGCGCAGCTCTACTACCAACTGATGCGCCGGCTCGTCGGCGCCGAGGTGCCCGCCCAGGCCGGTGACTTTCGGCTGGTCAGCCGGGACGTGATCGAGACCCTGCGTCAGCTGCCCGAACGCACCCCGGTCTACCGGCTGCTGGTACCCGCGCTCGGCTTCGCCAGTGCGGAGGTGCGCTACTCCCGGGAGGTTCGGGCGGCGGGCGAGACGAAATATCCACTGCCCCGGATGATCGCGCTCGCGTGGGACAGCATCGCCAACTTCTCCGCAGCGCCGCTGCGTCTCGCCACCTGGCTGGGAGCGATCAGTTTCCTGGCCTGCCTCGGCCTCATCGGCTTCGGCGTCGTGGCGTACCTGCGCGGTCTGACCATCCCCGGCTGGACGTCGACCTTCGTGGCGGTCCTGCTCCTCGGTGGCGTGCAACTGGTCTGTCTCGGCCTGCTCGGCGAGTACGTCGGGCGGATCTACGCGACAGTGCAGGGTCGACCGACGTACCACGTCGGGGCCGACTCGGCGGACACCGAGCTGGCCTCCCCGTTTCCCGCCGCGCCGGTGGGTAGCGCCGGTGCCTGACTCGCTCGGGTTGGTGGACCGACCCGCCTCAGCGCCCGCGCCGCAGCCGGACCGACGATCCGCCCGGTCACTCCGGTCCGCCGTGGTCGCGGCCCTGCCCTGGGCGGTGCTCCTCGCCGCGTTGCCGGCCGCCTGGTCGTACACCAACGTTCCCGCCGTCGACGTGCTCCGCTATGTGGCGTACTGGTCATTGGCCCTGGTGTTACCCGGCACCCTGGTGCACCGGGCGGTACGCGGTGGCCGCGGCAACCTGCCGGAGGACCTGGGCTTCGGCGCGGCCACCGGGCTGCTGCTCGAACTCGGCGTCTGGATCGCCGCCGCGGCCACCGGTCAGCAGCACCTGCTGCGATGGTGGCCGGTGCCCCTCGTGCTCGCCTTCCTGGCCGTTCCCCGGCTACGTCAACACTGGCGGGTCGGGGCCCGCCGGCCGCTCCCTCTCGCCTGGCACTGGTCTGTTGTCGCTGTGCTGCTGCTCGCGCTGCTGTGGGCCGTCGCGCAGTGGCGTCTGGTGCCGCTCCCGCCGGTTAACCACAGCTACTACCAGGATCTGCTCTACCACCTGTCGCTGGTCCAGGAGCTGACCCGGGACCTGCCCTTCCAACTGCCGCAGATGGCCGGCGAGCCACTGCGCTACCACTACCTGTCCGACGCGCACATGGCCGCCGGCAGCATGATCACCGGTATTCCACCCGCAACGGTCCTGCTGCGGCTGTGGCTGGCGCCGGTTGCCGTCGTCAGCGTGCTGGTCACCGCCGGCCTGGCCCGGGACCTGACCGGCCGCTCGTGGGCGGGCCCGGTGGCGGGCGCGGCGGCTGGCCTCGGCATGCCGGTGGCCGTCAACTCGGCCATCGCGGACGGCGCCTTCGCGTTCTCCTTCTCCAGCCCGTCACAGACGTACGTCCTGCCACTGCTGGTGCTGCTCGCCGGCATCTGCGTCGACGCCGTACGCGGGCGACCGCTGGGCGTGGCCTGGGCGCTGCTGCCGGCACTCGGGCTGGCCTGTGCCGGCGCCAAGTCCAGCGCGCTGCCGCCGCTGATCGCCGGCGTCGCAGTGGCCGTCGCCGCCACCTGGTGGCAGCAGCGCCGGCGGGTGCCCTGGCCGGCACTCGCGACCCTGCTCTGCCTGGTGGTGCCGATGGGCCTCGGCTATCTCCTCTTCGCCGGAGGCGGAGCGGGCACCCTGGCCCCACAGGCGTTCGCGTTCCTGCACGCGATGCCGCAGTACCGGGAGACCATCGGCGCGGGCGACGGGGTGCGCGGCGGCGGGCTGCTGCCGTTCGGTCTGAGCAGGGCGGGGGCGTCCGGTTGGCTGCTCACGTTCGTCCTGCTCGGCTGGTGGCTGCTGGTGCAGTTGCCCCGGCTGATCGGGATGCTGGTCCTCGCCGGGCCACGCCGTGCCGATCCGGCACCCTGGCTGCTGTCGGGGGCGGTGCTCGCCGGCGCGGGCGGCATCTGGACCCTGCACCATCCGTCGCTGAGCCAGGTCTACTTCTGGTTGGACGTGCTCCCGTTCGGCGCGGTGCTGACCGTGTGGCTGCTCACCCTCGTCCGGCCGCCCTGGCCGGTGGCGGTGTCCGCCGCGGTGCTCGGCGTGGCGTCGTACCTCCTTGTGCCCATGATGCCCCGGCCGGCCGCGACCATGGTCGGTTGGATGGGCGTCCTCGGCCGGTCGTACCTGCGGCTCGCGGTCCTTCTCCTGCTGGCCGCGTTCGTCGCGATCGGAGTCCGTGCGCTGCTGGGTCGCCCCGACGGCGGCGGGCGGCGGCGGACCGTAACGGTGGCGTTGGCCGGCGTCACGGCGGCGTTGCTCGGCGCGAGCGTCGCCCGGGGCGTCGACGGAGCGGTCCGGTACGTCCAGGTCGCACCGGGGCTGCCCGCGTCTGTCGCGCAGCCGTCCACGGTGACGGCAGCGGAGATGCGGGCCGCGCTGTGGCTGGACGAGCACGCGGCGGACGGCGACGTGGTGGCCACCAACGTGCACTGCCGTCCGGTGCCGACCACCGCGCACTGCGACGCCCGCGCCTACTGGGTGACCGGGCTGGGTGGGCACCGGACGGTGGTGGAGAGTTGGGGTTACACCGATGCCGCCCTGGCCGCCAACGGACGGCGGGGTCTCGGATACGTACGGCAGGATCCGCCGGACCCGGCCCGGTTCGCGCTGAACGAGAGGGTGTTCCGGGCACCCACCACGGCCGACCTGGACCGGCTGCGCGCCGACTACCGGGTCCGGTGGCTGTTCGCCGACACCCGGGCCGGCGAGGTGTCGCCGGCGTTGGCCGGGCTGGCCCAGGTACGCCTCGTCTCCGGCAGCGTCACGGTCTACGAGCTGCGCTGATCGGCCCTCGCACGACGACGCCCGCCGGACCCTGAGAATCCGGCGGGCGTCGTTCGGTCGCGCCGGCTCAGCCGAGGGTGAACTTCTCCCAGGTGCTGACGGCCGGGCCGTTGGCGATCAGCGGCTTGCTGCCCGCGCCGTCGGCGCTGACGTACTTGCTGTTGATGCCGGCCTTGAAGCTGACCGTGCCGTCGCTGTTGCGGACCATGGCGAACTTCTCCCAGGTGCTGACGGCCGGGCCGTTGGCGATCAGCGGCTTGGTGCCCGCGCCGTCGGCGGACACGAAGCGGCTGTTGGCGCGGGCGAAGAGGGCGATCTGACCGCTACCGAGGTCGGCGATGTCGAACCGCTCCCAGCTGCCGACGGTCGCCGCGCTCGCGATCAGCGGCTTCACACCGGCACCGTCGGCTATCACGTAGCGGCCGTTCACGCTGGCCTTCAGCGACCTGTTCGCGTCCGCGACCGGCACCTGGGCGAATTTCTCCGAGGCGCTGATGGTGGACCGGCTGGCGCTCATCGAGATGGCGCCGCTGGCGTCGGCGGTGACGTACAGGTTGTTGCTCGCCTTGAGGCTGACGGTGCCGTCACTGTTGCGGACGACAGTGAACTTCTCCGGCGTGCCGACCACCTGGCCCACGGCGTTCAGGGACTCGTTGGCCGACTGCGTGACGTAGCGGCCGTTGGACCGCGCGACGAGGGCCACCTGGCCGTTGCCGGCGTCCCCCAGGTCGTACTGCGCGGCGGCGGTCAACCCGGCCTGGTTCGGCAGGAGAACCGACGCGGACGTTCCCACGTAGCGACGGTTCGACATCGCGAGCAAGCCCACGGAAGCGGTGCGCCGCAGCACGCTGACCTGCTCGGTGCTGCTGCCGGTCAGGCCGTCGGTTCCGGTGGGGCTGACGGTGACGTTGTAGGTGCCCGGCGTGGCGTACTTGTGCGTGGCGATCGGACTGGAGTGGCTGGTGGAGATTCCGTCGCCCCAGCGCACGTCGTAATCACGGATCGGGACGAAGCCCGGCGTCGAGGCCGAGGCGTCCACCCTGACCGTGCTCGTGGCGAGGTCCACTGTGGCGTCGAAGGACGACACCGGGTGTTTGATGGACTCACCAGCGCCACGGTCGGCGTACGCGATCGGGCCGGCGCCGGTGTTCGCCACTGCCGGATCGTCCCGGCGAGGCTTGCCCTCGGTGTCGAGATCCTGGTAGCCGGGCGCCGTCGAGTTCGCCGAGTCGACATTCTCCCGGACATCCGACGTGTACCGGTCGTGTGCGGCCTGCCCGGAGACGGTGCGGAACTGGGTGAGACCCATCCTGGTTCCGTTCCACGAGTAGCCGGTCGCGGAAGCGGACTGGTGCCAGGTGTTGTTGTAATCGATCACCGTGCCGCTCACCGCGGCGTCGTGGACCGCGATCTCAGCACCTTCGGAAGCCTGCGGGTCGCAGTAGCCCTGGTTGAAGGCGGCGTTGTTGCGGAGCACGTTGTTCTGCACCGAGACCTGCGACGATGCACCGTCAACCTGGATGCCGCCCAGGCAGCGGTCCTGGATCTCGTTGTTGGCGATGGCCGTGCCCACGGCTCCGCGGTTGTGGATGCCGTACCCGATCCCGCCCTTGATCCGGTTGTTGGCGATCACCGTCCCGGCGGCGGCAGGGCCCACCGAGATGGCAGCTCCGGAGAAGCCGGCGACATCGCCGTCAACGATCGTGCTGCGCGGCCCGTCGACTCGAATGCCCACGCCGCTACCGGCGGCGCCGTGGTTCGGGGCGGTCGACACCAGCGTGTTGCTAACGCGCACGTCGCTGGTGGAGGCATCCATCGTCAATCCGTCGGCGAGCGTCGCTCCGGTGGCGATGAGGCCATCCAGCCATGTCCACGTCGAATTGGCGAGTCGGATGGCGGGCGCGGTGGCGACGTTCGCCATGGTGAATCTGCCGCCTGCGACCACTACGTTCGAGGCGTTCCGCAGATCGAGGGCGGGCACGTCGGCAGACCCACTGACATTGATTTCCTGGATATAAATGTCGTGCTGGCCGTCGACGACCAGCCCCGCGTTGGGACCGACGAGCGTCACCGGGGTGCGAGTGGTCTTGGCGACGAAAGCGATTCCCGATTCCGGGGTGCCAGAGCTGGTGATGGTGACGCGCTCGGCGTAGGTGCCGCCGTCGATCCAGACCTCCCCGGGGGCGGTCACCACGGCGGCTGCGGCACCGATCGTGCAGAACGGCGTGTCGTCGGAGCCGGGCCCCTGGTCGGAGCAGTTCGCGTCGGCCTGCTTGACGTGCAGAAGCATCACAGGGTCGTCTGCCTGGGCGGGTGCGCCGGTGGCCAGAAGGGTGCCGCCGGTTACCGCGATCGCGGTGAGGCCGGCGAGGAATTTTCTACGCATGCATGCCCTCTGTCGTGAAGGGTGGATTCGGCTTCGCCGGAGATCAGATGGAGACCATGATCCGATACCGGCTGGTAGCGCGCCGCCCCGGCGGACAAAACGGCCAACGGGCCCCAGCGGCACCCGCCCTGGCCTGCCGGCCGTACGGGCCGCCGGGTAGGAGAGAATGAGGCACGTGACGACGATCCCCAACGTGCTGGCCAACCGGTACGCCTCGCCCGAACTGGTCGCCCTCTGGTCCCCGGAGGAGAAGGTCCGGATGGAGCGGCGGCTCTGGCTCGCCGTTCTCCGCGCTCAGCGCGACCTGGGAGTGCCGGTGCCGGACGGCGTTGTCGAGGCGTACGAGCGGGTGCTCGACCAGGTCGACCTCGCCTCGATCGCCGAGCGGGAGCGGGTCACCCGGCACGACGTGAAGGCCCGGATCGAGGAGTTCAGCGCGCTCGCCGGGCACGAGCACGTGCACAAGGGGATGACCTCCCGGGACCTCACCGAGAACGTCGAGCAGCTCCAGGTGCGCGCCTCACTGGAGCTGATCCGCGACCGGGTGGTGGCCACCCTGGCCCGGTTGGCCTGGCTGGCCCACGAGCACTCCGAGTTGGTCATGACCGGCCGGTCGCACAACGTGGCGGCGCAGGCCACCACGTTGGGCAAGCGCTTCGCGTCGGCGGCCGAAGAGCTGCTGATCGCGTACGAGCGACTGGAGGAGCTGATCGCCCGCTACCCGCTGCGGGGGATCAAGGGACCGGTCGGTACGGCCGCCGACCAGCTCGACCTCTTTGACGGTGACGCCGACAAGGTGGCCGAGTTGGAGCGGCGAGTCGCCGAGCACCTGGGCTTCTCGCGGGTGCTGGACAGCGTCGGGCAGGTCTATCCGCGCTCGCTCGACTTCGACGTGCTGGCCGCGCTGGCCCAGACGGCCGCCGCGCCGTCCTCGTTGGCCACCACGATCCGGTTGATGGTCGGCCAGGAGCTGGCGACCGAGGGCTTCAAGCCGGGTCAGGTCGGTTCCAGCGCGATGCCGCACAAGATGAACACCCGTTCCTCCGAGCGGGTGAACGGCTTCGCCGTGATCATCCGTGGTTACCTGTCGATGGTCGGCGAGCTGGCCGGTGACCAGTGGAACGAGGGGGACGTGTCCTGCTCGGTGGTCCGCCGGGTGGCCCTGCCGGACGCGTTCTTCGCCGCCGACGGGCTGTTCCAGACGTTCCTCACCGTGCTCGACGAGTTCGGCTCGTACCCGGCAGTGATCAACCGGGAGCTGGAGCGGTTCCTGCCGTTCCTGGCCACCACGAAGATCCTGGTCGCGGCGGTCCGGCGCGGCGTCGGCCGGGAGGTCGCCCACGAGGTGATCAAGGAGCACGCGGTGGCGGTGGCCCTGGCGATGCGCGAGAAGGGCTCACCGGAGAACGACCTCTTCGACCGCCTGGCAGCGGACGGCCGACTCGGCCTGTCCCGCGCCGACATCGACACCCTGGTCGCCGACCGCAACGCCTTCGTCGGCGCCGCCCAGGCCCAGGTGGCAGCCGTGACGAGCCGCATCACCACCGTGGTGACGGCCCACCCGAACGCCGCCACCTACAGCCCACCCCCCATCCTCTGACCCCACCCCACCCCTTACTCTCCCGGGCTGTTGATCATGAAGTTGTTGCCACGACACGCCGATTGGGGTGGCAACAACTTCATGATCAACGAGGTTGGGGGTCTGGACCCGGGCCGCGGTGGGTGGGGTTACTCGCCGGTTGGGGTTTCTGCTGCGGTGCGGAGGTTGGGGGCGCTGGCGGGTTCGGCGATGCCGCCAAGAGATTCGGCGAAGGCCGGGTCGGTGGCGGTCTCCGCCGCGACCGCCGGCTGGTCGGCCGGCATGACCTCGGGCATCTTGGGTACGGCGACCACCGCCGTCCCGTAAGCGCAGATCTCCATCCACATCTCGCCGCAGTCCCGGCTGTCGAACCGCATGCCGATCACCGCGTTCGCGCCGATCCGGAGGGCCTCCTCGCCGAGGCGGGTCACCGAGTCGGTGCGCCACCGGGTCAGGTTGTCCGGGGCCATCGGGTCGTACGCGCCACCGCGCAGGTTCTTCACACCCTCGCGGTACGGGTTGCGCGTCCTGGCCATCGATGACACCACCTCACCGAGAATCTGGCGGATCTCGTAGCCGGGCAGTTGCTCTGTCGTCACGACCAGCACGGTTCCGATGCTGTCAGGAGTGGCCCGACCCGATCGGGTGCATTGTTCACCTGATCGGATGCTGCAAAACGACGCGGCGCGGACGGCCGGCACGTGGCCGACCATCCGCGCCGAGCGGGGCGCTAACCGTCAGACACCGGCCACCGAGGTGATCCAGGCCCGGTTGTACGCGACGCTGCCGTAGTTCTGGATGCTCGACCCGTCGGCGGTGGAGGCGACGCCGACCTGCAGACCGTTGTAGAACTGCGGGCCGCCGGAGTCACCGCGCCAGGCGTTGCCGTTGATCCGGGAGCTGCGGATCGCCTGGCCGCCGTACGCGTCGGTGGCGCCGTTGCTGGTCACCCGGACGGTGGCGGTCTTGAGCTGGGTGGACGCCGAGCAGCCGCTGTAGCAGGTCATGCCCCAGCCGTAGATCGAGTTCGTCGAGTTGATCGGCGGGTTGCTGCTGGCCAGGCTGACCGCGGAGGTGCTGACGGTGCTGGAGAGCCGCATGAGCGCGAGGTCGTTGCGGGTGTAGGTGGCGCTGACCGTGCGGGTGACCCCGCCGGAGGTGCGATTCACGCTTCCGACGCGCACCGACATGGTGCCGCTGATGCAGTGCCGGGCGGTGAGCACCCACTGCGCGGCGATGACGCTGCCGGAGCAGGTGAACGAGCCGTTGCTGAGCACCGCGGCGGCCCAGGGGGCGGACGACACGGTGCCGCCGCCGATGATGGGCTGCGGGCCGGCGGGGGCGGCGGACGCGGCGGACGTGACGCCGAGGGCGCCGACCAGCGCGGTGCTGAGGATGGTGAGCAGGGGGCGGATGCGCATCGGGTGGACTCCTTGGACGGGGCGGGCCCGGGGTCGCCGGGCGCGGGCGGCGCCGGACGGCGGGCGCTCCGGCGCCGGCAGATCGACCTATGTCGATGTAGAGTAGGGCGCGACGCGATCGTTATCAAGGAGGTCATCGAGCGTTGTCATGAAGGTCATCGAGGTTGCCCGATGTAACAATTCGGCCACCCACTGCGCCGTATACGTCCTGCTAGGGCCACTTGTAGCGCCTGGCGTGTCACCCTGAGCGTCAGTAATGTCGATCACTGCCTGAACCGCACCCGGCCGGTGCGTCCGCGGCGATATCTGCCAGGTACGCTGGCTGCGCTCGCCCATTTGTGGGTCGGCACCCAACTGCGTACACAGTCAGGAGTGCCCAGTGCCTCGCGTCGTCGTCGACGTCATGCTCAAGCCCGAGATCCTTGATCCGCAGGGCCAGGCCGTCGCAAACGCGCTGCCCCGGCTCGGCGTCGGTGACGTCGCCTCGGTTCGGATCGGCAGGCGCATCGAGATCGAGTTCACCGGTGAACCGGACCTGGACCGCGCCCGGGAGATTGCCGACAAGCTGCTCGCCAACCCGGTCATCGAGGACTTCACCGTCCGCGTGGTCGAGGCCGACGAGACCGCGGACGCCCGCTCGTGACCGCCCGGGTCGGTGTGGTCACCTTCCCCGGCTCGCTCGACGACGGGGACGCGGCCCGGGCCGTCCGGATAGCCGGCGCTGAGCCGGTCCGGCTCTGGCACGGCGATCCGGAGCTGCACGGTGTCGACGCGGTCGTCCTGCCCGGCGGTTTCTCCTACGGTGACTACCTGCGGTGCGGCGCCATCGCCCGGTTCGCCCCGGTGATGGAGACGATCGTGGACGCCGCCCAGGGTGGCCTGCCGGTGCTCGGCATCTGCAACGGCTTCCAGATCCTCTGCGAGGCGCACCTGCTGCCCGGCGCGCTCACCCGCAACCAGCACCTGCACTTCCGCAACCGGGACCAGGTCCTTCGCATCGAGTCGGCCGGGACGGCGTGGACCAACGCGTTCCAGCCCGGCCAGGAGGTGCTCATCCCGGTCAAGAACGGCGAGGGCTGCTACGTCGCGGACACCGCGACGCTGGACCAGCTCGAAGCCGAAGGTCGGGTGGTCGCCCGCTACGTCGGCGGCAACCCCAACGGGTCCCAGCGCGACATCGCCGCGATCACCAACGCCGCCGGCAACGTGGTCGGCATCATGCCGCACCCCGAGCACGCGGTGGAGGCGCTCACCGGCCCTTCGCTGGACGGCCTCGGCTTCTTCACGTCGGTCCTCAAGCACCTGGTCGGGGCGCCGGCATGAGTGCGACTAGCGGCTTCGGCGGGCACGAGCGCAGCGAGGAGAGGTCATGACCACCCATCCGGATCCGGTACGGGACACGCCGGAGGCGTACTCCGCCCCGGCGCAGCCGGCCGAGCCGAGCCCCGCGCAGCCGGCCGCACCGGCGACCGCTCCCGCCCAGCCGGCCGCCGCCGTCTGGGCCGAGGGCGTGGACACCGTGCCGCGCGCCGGTGGCACCCCGGGCGAGCTTCAGCCGTACACCGAGCTTGGTCTGCGCGACGACGAGTACGACCGGATCCGGCAGATCCTCGGTCGCCGGCCCACGCAGTCCGAGCTGGCGATGTATTCGATCATGTGGAGCGAGCACTGCTCCTACAAGTCGAGCAAGGTGCACCTGCGCCAGTTCGGCGAGAAGGCCCCGCACAGCGACCGGCTGCTCGCCGGCATCGGTGAGAACGCCGGTGTCGTGCAGATCTCCGACGAACTGGCGGTGACCTTCAAGGTCGAGTCGCACAACCACCCGAGCTTCGTCGAGCCGTACCAGGGCGCGGCGACCGGCGTCGGCGGCATCGTCCGGGACATCCTCGCCATGGGCGCTCGCCCGGTCGCGGTGATGGACCCGCTGCGCTTCGGTGCCGCGGACCACCCGGACACCGCCCGGGTGCTCACCGGCGTGGTCGCCGGAGTGGGCGGCTACGGCAACTGCCTGGGCCTGCCCAACATCGGTGGCGAGCTGGTCTTCGACCCCTCCTACCAGGGCAACCCGCTGCTCAACGCGCTCTGCCTGGGCGTGCTGCCGGTCAACCGGTTGCAGAACAAGGCCGCCGCCGGGCCGGGCAACGTTGTCGTCCTCATGGGCGCCAAGACCGGCCGTGACGGCATCGGCGGCGTGTCGGTGCTGGCCAGCGCCACCTTCGACGAGGGCAGCGAGGCGCGCCGACCCGCCGTGCAGGTCGGCGACCCGTTCACCGAGAAGCTGCTCATCGAGGCGTGCCTTGAGCTGTACGACGGCGAACTTGTCGTCGGTATTCAGGACCTCGGCGGCGCCGGCCTGACCTGCGCGCTCACCGAGACCGCCGCCGCTGCCGGCACCGGCATGCGGGTCTGGCTGGAGCGGGTGCCGCTGCGTGAGCCCTCGATGGACCCGCACGAGATCCTGGCCAGCGAGTCGCAGGAGCGGATGCTGCTGGTCGTCGAGCCGGACAAGCTCGACGCCGTGCTCAAGACCTGCGAGAAGTGGGGCGTTCTCGCCATCGCGATCGGTGAGGTCACCGCACCGGAGCCGGACGGCCGTCCGGGTCGCCTGCTGATCACCTGGCAGGACCACCTGGTCGTCGACGTGCCGCCGGGTTCGCTGGTGGACGACGGCCCGGTCTACGCCCGGCCGATGCGCGAGCCGGCCGACCTGATCCTGCTCCAGGCCGACCGTGCCGAGACGCTGCCCCGCCCGGCCGACCCGGACGCGCTGCGCGAGACCGTGCTGCGCATGATCGCGTCGCCGAACCTGGCCGACAAGACCTGGGTCACCGAGCAGTACGACCGCTACGTGCTGGGCAACACGGTGCTCGCCCAGCCGGAGGACGGCGGCGTGATCCGGATCGACGAGCGGACCGGTCTCGGTGTGGCGCTGTCGGTGGACGGCAACGGCCGGTACACCCGACTGGACCCGTACAACGGCACCAAGCTGGCCCTGGCCGAGGCGTACCGGAACGTCGCGGTGACCGGCGCGAAGCCGATCGCCGTGACCAACTGCCTCAACTTCGGTTCGCCGGAGGACCCGGGCGTGATGTGGCAGTTCGCCGAGGCCGTACGCGGCCTGGCGGACGGCTGCCTGGAGCTGGGCATCCCGGTGACCGGCGGCAACGTCAGCTTCTACAACCAGACCGGCGCGGCGGCCATCCACCCGACCCCGGTTGTCGGCGTGCTGGGTGTGCTGGACAACGTCGCCGACCGGGTGCCGATGGGCTTCGCGCCGCGCGCCGCTGGCGACCACGACCAGCTCTACCTGCTCGGCGAGACGAACGTGGAGCTGTCCGGCTCGGAGTGGGCCTGGGTGACGCACGAGCACCTCGGTGGTATCCCGCCGCAGGTCGACCTTCTCCGCGAGAAGGCGCTCGCCGAGTTGCTGGCCGAGGCGGCCCGCGTCGGTCACCTCAGCTCGGCACACGACCTCTCCGACGGGGGCCTGGCCCAGAGCCTGGTCGAGTCCTGCCTGCGTCGCGGCGTCGGTGCCCGGGTCGCGGTGCCGGAGCAGTTCGCCGAGGGTTCGATGCCGTTCGTCTACCTGTTCAGCGAGTCCGCCACGCGGGCGCTGGTCTCGGTGCCGCGCGGCCACGACAAGGCGTTCGCGGCGCTCTGCGCCGAGCGGGGCGTGCCGTTCGAGCTGATCGGCGTCACCGACCCGTCCGGTGGAGCGCTCGAGGTGCACGGCCAGTTCCGGATCGGCCTGGACGAGCTGCGTACCGCGCACACCGAGACGTTGCCGCGCCTCTTCGGGGGTTCGGCGGCCGTCGAGGTGCCCGCGCCGGCCGCCGGTGTGGCGGGTGCGGTCGAGGCCGTACCGCTGCCGGGCGAGCCGGCCGAGCCGGTCGACGCGGCCGAGGTGGTCTCCGAGCCGATCGCATCCTCGGGTCCGTCTCCGGAGACTGGCGCGGTCGAGCCGATCGGATCAGAGCAGCCGGGCGAGGTGTCCGAGCCTGACTCCGGTGTCACCGAGCCGTCGCCTGACGAGCGCTGAGGCGTTGTCGGCCGCCGTCCACGGCCAGCCCGGATCGGGTGCCCGGTTCGACTGGGGGCTGACCGGGGCGGCCGAACTCGGCCGGGTCTGCGCGGCGCTGGTGGTGGTGGACGTTCTCTCGTTCACCACCGCCGTGGAGGTGGCGGTCGCCCGGGGCATGCGGGTGCACCCGTTCCCCTGGGGTGAGCAGGCGGCCGAGTACGCCGTCCGGGTCGGTGCGACCGCTGCGGTCGGGCGGCGGCAGACGACCGCGGAACATCCGTGGTCGCTCTCGCCCGCCGCGCTGAGCAGCGCACCGGTGGTGGCGGACCTCGTGCTGCCCTCCCCGAACGGCTCGGCCATCAGCGCCGCCGCCAGCGCCACCGGTCTGCCGGTGGTCGCGGCGTGCCTGCGCAACGCGCGCGCCGTCGGGCACTGGCTGCGCCGCCAGGGGTACGGCACGCTGGACGCCCCGATCGGCGTGATCGCCTCGGGGGAACGGTGGCCGGACGGGTCGCTGCGACCGTCGGTGGAGGACCAACTCGGCGCTGCCTCGGTGCTGGACGCCCTCTCCGGTGTGCCCGGTGGGCTCTCGGTGGAGGCGGCCATGGCGCTCGCCGCGCTGGCGAGCACCCCGGATCTGCCCGCCGCGGTCCGCGGCAGCGTCTCCGGACGGGAGTTGACCGAGAGCGGCTTCGCCGCGGACGTGGACATCGCGGTCCGGATCGGCGTGTCAAACGTCGTGCCGGTGCTCCACCAGGGCGTCTTCTCCGCCGCCTGACCCGCCCCCATCCCGCGATCTTGCACTTTCTGTCCTGACATAGGGGGCATTGCGTGCGTATCGGCGACCGAAACTGCAAGATCGGCGCGGGTCGGGTTGGTCTTGTGAGAGCGAAACGGCCACCCGGATCTCCGGGTGGCCGTTTTCGTGTGCTGTGGTGGGTTCAGTCGTCCAGCCAGTCGAGGCGGCGACCGCCGCGCTCGGTCGGCGGGGGGGTGTCCGGTCGGTTCCGCCCGGCGGGCTGGCCGTAGCCGCCCTGGTCGTAGCCCCGGTCGTCGTAGCCGCCGCGCTGCTGCGGAGGCTCCTGGCCGTAGGTGCCGCCCTGGTCGTAGCCGCCGGCGGGCTGGCCGTAGCCGCCCTGGTCGTAGCCCCGGTCGTCGTAGCCGCGCTGCTGCGGAGGCTCCTGGCCGTAGGTGCCGCCCTGGTCGTAGCCGCCGGCCGGTTGGCCGTAGCCGCCCTGGTCGTACCTGCCAGCCTCGGGAGCGCCGTACCCTGCGGTCGGCTCGGCGGCGCGACCGCCGTACGGGGCGGCATCGGGCTGGCCGTAACCCTGCCCCTGCTCGGGCTGGTAGACGCCGGTGGCGTACGGGTCGGCCGGGGCCGGGTACTGGGTGCTGTCGCCGGTGTAACGGCCGGTCGGCTCGTCGAACCGCTCGCCGTAGCCAGCTCCGCCAGCGGGAGCCGGCGGGTAGGCGGCGGTGCCGCCCGGGGCGTCGTAATCACGACCGCCGTAGCCGCCACCGGAGGCTGGGGCGTTCCCGTAGCCGGCACCGGAGGCCGGAGCATTGCCGTAACCGGCACCGGGCGTGGCACCGTAGCCGTCACCGGCCGCACCAGCGCCGTAACCGCCCTCGGGGCCGGCCGGGGAGCCGTAGCCGCCACCGGAGGCGGGGGCGTTGCCGTAGCCGCCGGCACCGTACCCAGCGGACGCCGGTTCCTCGCCGTAGCCCGCGCCACCCCAACCCTGCTGACCCGCGCCGCCGTAAGGCTGTGCAGGCGCGCCGTACGGGTCTGGCGGAACGTCGTCGACCACCGGACGGTGCATCATCGTCGGCGCCTCGCTCAGCGCCGCGCCGCCGACCATCGTTGGATCCACTCCACCGCCGGGCCGACCGCCGACCACGCGGGTCTGGTCGTCCGGACCGCGGAAACCGCCCCGAGAGGGAGGCACCACACCGCCGCCGCCGGCAGCCGCCGGAGCGTCGTCGTCGTCGCCGTTCTCCCTGCGCTTCATCCAGAGCAGCACGATCGTGCCGACACCGGCGGCGACCAGGAGACCACCAAGCAGAATGATCAGGTACGAGCTGAAGCCGCCGCCGTCGTCCTCGCTGTTCGCCGCGTTCGCCGGAGCACCCTGGCTGGCCTCCTCGGTGGGCTCCTCCTCGGTGCTCTCCTCGGTCGCCTCGTCGGTGGGAGTGGCCTCGGGGGTGGCGGACGGCGTCGCGCTGGGCGTCGTCTCGACCTTGATCGCGAGGCTGAGCCGCTGACCGGTGACGGCCTGCCCGGCGCTGGCGTTCAGGGACTTGAACGCCTTGATGTTGTCGAACGATGCGCCCAGGTCGATCCGTCCGGGCGCGATCGGGTTCTGGGTGGTGCCGGTGAACCGGAAGTCGCCGCTGCCATTGCTGGTGGCGTCGTAACGGTGACCGGCGGTGTCCTGGAGGACCACGAACGCGTTCGCCACGGCCTTGCCGTCGCCCTGCGCGACCACCTTGCCGGAGACCGACCGCACGGTCTGGTTCTGCGGCGGCGGCGGAGCGGCGGCCGCGTTGACGGTGACGCGGAGAGTGCGGGAGTTGGAGTCCCCCGTTACCGTGATTTTCGCCTGAGTGCCGTTGGCTGCGGGCGCGTTGCCTGCCGCAGACAGGGTCAGGGTCACGCTCTTCGGCGCGAGCGCTTCGTCGAAGGTGACCGGGCCGCACCCGCCGCAGGTGACACCGTCAGGAAGACCGGTCACGTCGATGTCTGCGGAGTTTTCGCCGACATCGGGTCTTATGACCACGTTGACTCTGCTGCTCTTGCCAGCATCGATTGTGACGGAGTTGTCAGCGGTGCTGATCTTCGCGGCCAGGGCTGGTGTGGCGGGGACGGCGAGCAGAGCGCCGGCAACCAGCGCTACGACCACACCGGCCCGCTGCTTCCAGGCACGTCGGTGTGTTGACACGTCCACCGCCTTCCGGGCTGACTTCCCTCTGACCGGCGGGGCGCCGGGCCGGGGATCATCACGGTACGAATACGCCGTCGGCAACTATGCCTTGTCCGACTGCATGAGCGCGACCCAGGGCCAGCGTCGCGTGTCTGGCCTGGGGGTCGTATCGTCCCGTCGTGTCCTCTCCGCACAGTAAGTCCGCTGCCGTTGCGGCCGCTTTGTCGGCGCTCGACGAGGGGCGTACACCCGAACGGCCGGTGTTCCGAGAAGCGGTCCGGTCGTTGTTGGCCGTCCTCGCGGAGCGCGCCCCCGGCCGATCGGTGGAGGTGCGCGTTCCACCATACGGGGCGATCCAGTGCGTACCGGGGCCTCGACACACCAGGGGAAATCCACCAAACGTGGTCGAGATGGCCCCGAACACCTGGTTGGAGCTGGCAACCGGCAGGGTCGCCTGGGCGGAGGCGGTCACCGACGGTCGCGTCCAGATGAGTGGCAACCGCGCGGACCTCTCGGCGTATCTGCCCCTCTAGTTGTCCCGATGTCCACTCCCCGTGACGCTGAGCAGGGGAATCGTGACTTTCTGTATTGACGCCGATTCGCGTACACTGTCAGGCGATGACAGTGGTCCCGGCAGAGGAGAGTGGATCCGCCCGTGATCCCCGCCCGGCCGGTCCAGACCAGCATGAGGGAGCGGTAGGTGCCCCGAGGCGACGGCCGGCTGAGCCACGACCTTGATCCCCAACGACCTGGCCCCCAGGATGCCTGCGGCGTCTTCGGCGTCTGGGCCCCCGGCGAAGAGGTTGCCAATCTGACCTACTTCGGCCTCTACGCCCTACAGCACCGCGGCCAGGAGGCGGCGGGCATCGCGGTGAGCGATGGCTCCGGCGTGGTGGTCTACAAGGACCTCGGCCTGGTGGCGCAGGTCTTCGACGAGCCCACCCTGGCCAGCCTGCGTGGTCACCTGGCGATCGGGCATGCCCGATACTCCACCACCGGCGCGTCCAACTGGGAGAACGCCCAGCCGACGATCCGGTCGACGACCTCCGGCACGACCATCGCGCTGGCCCACAACGGCAACCTGGTCAACACGGCCGAGCTGGAGAAGGAGGTCGCCGAGCGCGGCCTCATCGCGGACGGCTCGACAAACGACACCTCCCTGGTGACGATGCTTCTCGCCAGCCGACCGGATCTGTCGGTCGAGGCAGCGGCGCTGGAGGTGCTGCCGCAGCTGCGCGGCGCGTTCAGCTTCGTCTTCATGGACGAGTCGACCCTCTACGCGGCCCGCGATCCGCACGGCGTCCGCCCGCTGGTGCTCGGCCGCCTTGAGCGCGGCTGGGTCGTCGCCAGCGAGACGGCCGCCCTGGACATCGTCGGCGCCAGCGTGGTGCGCGAGGTCGAGCCAGGCGAGTTGATCGCGATCGACGAGAACGGGCTGCGCTCCACCCGGTTCGCCGTGCCGGAGCCGAAGGGCTGCCTCTTCGAGTACGTCTACATCGCCCGCCCGGATGCCACGATCGCCGGGCGCAACGTCCACTCGGCCCGGGTGCAGATCGGCCGGCAGTTGGCCAAGGAGCATCCGGTCGAGGCCGACCTGGTGATCCCGGTGCCCGAGTCGGGCACCCCGGCTGCCATCGGGTACGCGGAGGCGTCCGGCATCACGTACGGCGCCGGCCTGATGAAGAACCCGTACGTGGGTCGCACCTTCATCCAGCCGTCGCAGACCCTGCGTCAGCTCGGCATCCGGCTCAAGCTCAACCCGCTGCGGGAGAACGTCCGCGGCAAGCGGTTGGTGGTGGTGGACGACTCGATCGTGCGCGGCAACACCCAGCGCGCCATCGTGCGGATGCTGCGTGAGGCGGGGGCGCTGGAGGTGCACGTCCGGATCTCCTCTCCGCCGGTCAGCTGGCCGTGCTTCTACGGCATCGACTTCGCCACCCGGGCGGAGCTGCTGGCCAACGGGTTGGACAACGACGGCATCCGGCGCTCCATCGGCGCCGACACGCTGGGCTTCGTTTCCCTTCCCGGTCTGATCGCCGCGACCGAGCAGCCGAAGACCAGGTTGTGTCGGGCGTGTTTCGATGGGGAGTACCCGATCGAGTTGCCAGCCGGCAACCTGATCGGTAAGCACCTGCTCGAAGGGGTGGGTCGACGCGTCGCCAACTCGGCGCCGGAGGCCCCGCTCACCAACGGCTCGTCCGTCGCCACTCCGGGTGGCGTTACCGCAAACCGCCCGTAGCACCAACCGGCGCGGCCCGGCTACCGCCGGCGGCACCGAGAACCAAAGGGGAGAACCGTGACGCACGTGTCCGAGCGCAGCGGCGCAGGAAGCAGCCCGACCGGCGCCGGCGGCGACCGCCAGCCGTGGACGGGCGGTGCTGGCCGCCAGGCGCGCAAACGCTCGGTCTCGTACGCCGACGCCGGTGTCTCCATCGACGCGGGCGACCGCGCGGTGGAGTTGCTCAAGTCGAAGGTGCGGCAGACCCGCCGTCCCGAGGTGCTCGGTGACCTCGGTGGCTTCGCCGGCCTGTTCCGTCTGGACACGAAGAAGTACAAGAGCCCGATCCTGGCGTCCTCCACGGACGGGGTGGGCACCAAGCTGGTGATCGCCCAGCAGATGGACATTCACGACACGGTCGGCATCGACCTCGTCGCGATGGTCGTCGACGACCTGGTGGCCTGCGGCGCCGAGCCGCTGTTCCTGCTCGACTACATCGCCACCGGCGAGGTGGTGCCGGACAAGGTCGCCGAGATCGGCGCGGGCATCGCCGACGGCTGCCGCTACGCCGGCTGCGCGCTGCTGGGCGGGGAGACCGCCGAGCACCCCGGCGTCCTGCGTCCGGACGAGTACGACATCTCCGCGACCGGTGTGGGCGTGGTCGAGGAAGCCGACATCCTGAGCCCCGAGCGGGTCGAGGTGGGCGACGTGGTGATCGCCATGCGCTCCTCCGGCCTGCACTCCAACGGGTACTCGCTGGTCCGGCACGTGCTGCTGGGCGCGGCCCGGATGCGTCTGGACATCGTGATCGACGACTTCGGTCGGCAGCGGACCCTCGGCGAGGAGCTGCTCACGCCGACCAAGATCTACGCCAAGGACTGCCTCAAGCTGATCGCTGAGGCCGAGGTGCGGGCGCTGTCCCACATCACCGGTGGCGGCATCCCCGGCAACCTGGTCCGGGTGCTGCCCGAGCACGTGGACGCGGTGGTCAACCGGTCCACCTGGAAGCCGCAGCCGATCTTCGACCTGATCCAGACGAAGGGTCGGATCGACGACCACGACATGGAGTCGACCTTCAACATGGGCGTCGGCATGTTCGCGATCGTCTCGGCCGAGGACGCCGACCGGGCGCTGGCCACCCTGACCGGCCGTGGCGTCGAGGCGTGGCAGGCCGGCGAGATCATCGAAGGCACCGGCAACGTGCAGATGGTCGGTCAGCACACCCGAGGATGATCACCCTGCGGTGATCGTACGGGCACCTGATCAGGGCTTCACCCGAGTGGCCAATGCCGCCTAGCCTGAAGGGCACCCTTCAGAGACGGTCGGGAAGCCGCGAGGCTTCCCGACCGCCTCTCAGGCTAGGCGGAGGAGGGCGATGGCTGCTCGGGGACAGTCGTTCAGTGGGATGCGCGGCCTTGCCGCCGTCCCGTCGTACGTCGTCATGCAGCCCATCACCCTCTGCAACCTCGACTGCGCGTACTGCTATCTGCCGTTTCGCGCCGCCGACCGCCGGATGCCGGTGGCGGTGGCCGAGGCGGTCGCGGCAGCGGTCAATCCGTGGGCGGCGACTGGTCGGTTCTCCGTCGTGTGGCACGGCGGCGAGCCCCTGGCCGCCGGTCGAGAGCACCTGGCCGATCTGATCGCCCCGTTCGGGCCGGCGGTCGAGCACCACGTGCAGACCAACGCCACCCTCATCGACGACGACTGGTGCGATTTCTTCGCCCGGCACGAGATGCGGGTGAGCGTGAGCGTCGACGGGCCCCGGGCGCGTAACGGCGACCGGGTCAACCGGGGCGGTCAGCCGGCGTACGACCGGATCCTGCACGGCATCTCGGTGCTGCGCCGGCGCGGTCTGCCCTTCTCCGCGCTGGCCGTGGTGTCCCGGCCCGAGCCGGGGCTCGCCACCGAGCTGTACGACTACTTCCTCGAGCTGGGCTGCGACGTGCTGGGCATCAACATCGAGGAGACCGAGGGGGTCAACACCCGCGACAACCGCCACGACCCGTCGGCGGTGTCCGCGTTCTGGGCGGAGTTGGTCGGGGCGTGGCGTCGGGAGCCCCGGATCCACCTCCGCGAGATCGAGTGGTCGTTGCGTTACGCCGCGGCGGTGCTGGACAACTCGGCGGACGGGGTGCTGCCCCGCCATCTGGATCCGATCCCGACGATCGGTCACGACGGCTCGGTGATCGTGCTGTCGCCGGAGTTGGCCGGGTTCACCGACCCCCGCTACGGCGACTTCAGCAGCGGCAACGTGCTGACGACCCCGTTGGCGCAGATCCTCGGCAACGCGGCGTCGACGCCGTGGGTGGGGGAGTTCCTGGCCGGGGTGGAGGCGTGTCGGGCGTCCTGCCCGTACTTCGGCTTCTGCGGTGGTGGTCATGCCGCCAACCGTTACTTCGAGCTGGGGCGTTTTGACGGTACGGAGACCGAGCACTGCCGCAACAGCAAGATCCGCCTATTGGAGGGAGTGTTGGAGCATGCCCGAGACCACCAGTCACCGGCGGCCTGAGCGCGAAGCGAACGACGGAGTCACCGAACGGGTGCGGGACGCGGCGCCCGCGCTCGTCGCGCTGCTCCAGGAGGCCGAGGACGCACGGCTGCTGCGTTCGGAGGTGTCGGGCGGAGGGGGCACCAGCGTGGTCTGCGCCTGGAACCACTTCGAGAACATCCCGACGTTCTACAACTGGAACAATCGCCCGCGCTGAGGGAGCCGTTGTCAGGGGCCTGTCGAACGACCGGAGTGGATCCGGTCGGGCCAGGCCCCTGATCGTCGGCGACTGCACCTGCACGGGACGTGCGTGAGCACGCGGGGGTTACCGCGTGCTCAGCTGCGTCGAGAGGTCAGCGGGTCGGACGGACCCAGGGATCTGGGTCGTCGTCAGCGTGATCCTCATCATCATCGCCGACGGACTCTTTAGAGTCGTCGTCGAAGTGGTGCTCAGACTTACCAGCACCCGCCAGTTCGCGCTGCAAAGCGGTGAGGTCGGTGTTCGGGGAGTGGTACTTCAACTCCCGCGCCACCTTAGTCTGCTTGGCCTTAGCACGGCCGCGCCCCATGGCTCGACCCCCTCGCACAGAATGCGGGGCAGCCCGAAGGCGGGCCCCGATGACGTCAGGCATCTCTCGTGGCTCTTACGGTACATGGGGATGCCAACGTTCGGCACCTCGGGTTGCCGTCAGCCGGCTCTGCGCGTCGCGTCGATCCGGCCGTCACCCAGTGTACCGGGTAAGGAGCGGAACGGTTAGCACCCGTGACACCGGACAAACCGCATCAAATTCGACCCGGGCTCAGCTTACCCAGCGAGGCCCGGCACCGGGGCCCGGAGGCGGATCTCGTCGACCCGCCCCCGGGGGCGCTCAGCGCAGGTGGATCGCGCGCAACCGGCCGACGTCCGCCATCCGGCGCTCCGCCAGCCGGTCGGCGGCCACCGCCGGGGGCACACCCTCCGCGTCGGCCAGGTGCAGGATCTCGCGGGTGGTGTCGTAGATCCGGGTCGCCCGCAGCTTCGCCCGGTCGAAGTTGAAGCCCTCGATCTCGTCGGCCACCTGGATCACGCCGCCCGCGTTGACCACGTAGTCCGGGGTGTAGAGGATGCCCCGGTCGGCCAGCAGCTTCTCGATGCCCGGGTGGGCGAGCTGGTTGTTCGCCGCCCCGGTGACCACCTTGGCGCGCAACGCCGGCACGGTGTCGTCGTTCAGGGCGCCGCCCAGCGCGCACGGCGCGTACACGTCGATGTCCGCGGCGACCAGCGCGCTGGCGTCGTCGACGAGGGTGACCTCAGGGTGGTTGCTGCGCACCCACGCCAGCGCCTTCGGGTTGACGTCGGTGGCGACCACCTCGGCGCCGTCCTCCAGCAGGTGCCCGGTGAGGTACTTGCCGACCTTGCCCAGCCCGGCCACGCCGACCCGCCGGCCCCGCAGGCTCGGAGTGCCCCACACGTGCTCGGCAGCGGCCCGCATCCCCTGGAAGACACCCCAGGCGGTGAGGATCGACGAGTCGCCGGCGCCGCCGTGCTCCACGCTGCGCCCGGTCACGTAGCGGGTCTCCCGGGCCACCACGTCCATGTCCGCCACGTAGGTGCCGACGTCACAGGCGGTGTAGTAGCGACCGCCCAGCGACTCCACGAAGCGGCCGTACGCGCGCAGGAGCGCCTCGCTCTTGATCTGCTCCGGGTCGCCCCAGATGACGGCCTTGCCGCCGCCCAGGTCCAGCCCGGCGAGCGCGTTCTTGTACGCCATCCCGCGGGACAGGTCCAGCACGTCGGCGAGGGCGTCGTCCTCGCTCGCGTACGGGTAGAAGCGGGTGCCGCCGAGTGCCGGGCCCAGCGCGGTGGAGTAGATCCCGATGATCGCCTTCAGGCCGCTCTGCTTGTCCTGGCAGAACACGACCTGTTCGTGACCGGTCGATACCGGGTCGTCGGTGCTCGCGAATACGCCCATTGTTGGCTCCTACTGTGGTGTGCGTCCTTGTGGGACGTGGACCTGGTGGACCCCGGCGGGGATGCTGCCGGTGTGATCGAGCCTAGTATCGGCCGCCGGGCAGGCGCTCGACGTGCCGCCGCCGTCCCACGGTGCGGCGCGCGTGCTCCGGCCGCTGACCGCGTACGGGCGTGGTTCGTGGGAGGATCGCGCGGTGCCGTCGCTCTTCGCTTCTTACCTGCGCGTGTACGAACCGCTGGCCGCGTTCGATCGGGACCGGCAGAGCTACTGGCGCCGTTACGTCTCGGAGGGGCGCGCGATCGCCCCGGTCGAGGGGCCCGGTCGGCAGCGGACGGCGGTGATCGAGGCGCTGGGCGCTGGCTGGACCCGGCTGCCCGACCTGCCGGAGGAGGCGTACGTCCTGGAGACGGACGACGGCCTGCTGGTCTGCCCGTGGAACCTGCGCATCCGGGTCGCTGAGGCGGCGCTCAGCGCCCGGGACGGGGTGCCCTCTGTGCTCGCCGACGCCTTCGTGCCGCCGGTGCTCGCCGGGCAGGCCAGGGCGGTGGTGGACGACTGGCGCTCTGGCGCCCGGGTGCTGGAGCACGGGGTGCCCCGGGTGCACGAGCAGATCGCCACCTGGGGCGTACCGCTGCGGTGGTTCGTGCTCTTCGATCCGGCGGAGCGGGACCTGGTCACCCAGCCCGGCCGGCGGGCGTTGCGCTACCGCACCGAGATCTCCAAGGCTCGACGCCGCTCGTCGCGGGCGCTGTCGGTGCTGCGCAAGTCGGTGGGCGAGGCGCCGATCACCGAGGCGGTGGAGGAGGCGGCCCGCTGGCTGGAGGAATTCCATCCGCGGTCCGTGGTCGAGCTGGACTACAGCGGTCTGGTCGACCTGCTCTCCGACGAGACGCTCGCCGCGGACGACTCGCCCGAGCTGGTCGCCGCTGGCCTCGCGGGGCTGTCGCGCGGCGAGGCCGAGGAGGCGTCGGCCGCGTACGACAAATTGGTGGCCCGGTGGCGCGCGGTGCAGCTGTTGGAGCGGTGCAACTAGGGCATTTTGCACTAGGAGCGCTCCCAAGGTGAGGTGTGCTCGTAGTTGACGCATCACGAACCGTGATCATGTGTCCTAATAAGGTACTTTCTGCCGTGTAAAAGTCGTAAAAATCGGGCATGGTTCATCCGTCCGTCTAGGGACCTTCATCCGTTCGGCCCATGTCGGACATCGGGGACTAGCCGGACCATGGGAGACGCGTCGGCCGGCGGGACCCCGGCCGATGTCTATACATGTGGAGGAGTGACCGATGGCATCGCGAACGCACGAACCAGAGCCGCTACTCACGCCGGCCGAGGTGGCGTCGATGTTCCGGGTCGACCCGAAGACGGTGACCCGGTGGGCCAAGGCTGGCAAGCTCAGTGCCATCCGCACCCTGGGTGGCCACCGTCGGTACCGTGAGTCGGAGGTCAGGGCGCTTTTGCAGGGCCAGATCCCGCAGCAGCGGCAGGGCGACTGAGCAGCGATAGTTCTTGAAAAGGGGCGGTGGATCTCGATCCGCCGCCCCTTTTCATGCCCCCGACCGCGCGTGGGGTCAGCGCCGTGGCTCGTCCAACGTCACCCGGATGCCCACCGTGCCGCCCTCGCCGCGACGCAACCGGCTGCTCAGCAGACTCAGTCGACCGATCACGCGGTACTTGTGCTTGAGCAGGTCGCGGATCCGGCCGGTGTCACCACCTCCGTAGAGCGTCGCGTGAGCTGGCACCTCCGCCCCGTGTGGTCGACCCCGGACGTCGCACGGGGCGACGGTCACCTCGCCGTTGCGGCGGATCCGCTTCACCTTGCCGGAGTCGGCCCGGGTCCAGACCGCCAACGCCTCGCCGTCGCGCACCGCCCAGACCGGGGTCGGCACCGCCCGACCGTCCTTGCGAAAGGTCGTGAGCAGGATGTACTTCTCGGCGGACAGCCGGTCCAGCATGGTCACGCCGCCAGGATACGGCCGGTGCGGGGCACTGAGTGGCCAGATAGCGTGAACGTCGTGACGGTGGAGCCCCAGATCGGTGACGTGGTCGGCGAACTGCTGCGGGACACGCTCGCCGTGGCCACCGGAGTGGGCCCCCGGCCCCTGGTCGGTGGTCGACTGCCGCGACCGGTCATCGAGATCATCGAACGGGACGACGGTCTGATCAACGGCGCCCCGGCCGCGCACTACCTGGACGGGCCGGCCGAGTGGCAGCCGTACGACCACCGCGCGGTGAACCGGGCGCACGGCGAGACGCTGGACATCGGCACCGGAGCCGGCCGGATCGCGCTGCTGCTCCAGGAGCGCGGCGTACCGGTCACCGGGCTGGACACCTCCGCCGGCGCGCTGGAGGTGAGCCGGCGTCGCGGTGTCCGGCGGCTGGTGCACGGCACCGTCGACACGCACGTCGCCGACGGGGCGCGGTACGACACGTTCTTGCTGCTCGGCAACAACCTCGGGCTGTTCGAGGGGCGGGAGCGTGCTCCCGAGTTCCTGGCCGCGCTGGCCGCGCTGGCCCGACCGGGGGCGCAGATCATCGCGCAGGGCACCAACCCGTACGGCACCCGCGACCCGCTGCACACCGGCTACCACGAGCGCAACCGTCGACGCGGCCGGTTCGGTGGCCAGCTGCGGCTGCGGCTGCGCTACCGCGAGTTGAGCACCGAGTGGTTCGACTACCTGGTCTGCTCGGCGGACGAGTTCGCCAGCCTGGTGCACGGCACCGGTTGGCGGCTCACCGATGTGGACGACCGCGACGCCCCCTACTACCTGGCCACCCTGCGCCTCGTCGACTGAGCAGAACGGCCCCCGCTCACCGCCGGGCGGAGAGCGGGGGCCGTCCGTACGTCTCAGACCTGGACGGTCGGGGGAAGCTGCTCGGGCGGAAGGCCGCCGTCGCCGTCGACCACCTCGTCCGGTTGGCCGTCCTCGTCGATGTCGACCATGGTGATGTCCACCTTGCCGTCACCGTCGGTGTCGAACTGGAACAGGTCCGCCTTGCCGTCGCCGTCGGTGTCGACCACCCACACGTCGGTCTTGCCGTCGTTGTTGGTGTCGGCGCGCAGCAGTTCGACCCGCTCGTCGCCTCGGGTCTCCACGGTCTCCCCGGTGGTGACGCTCTCCGGTGCCTGGCTCATGTCGATGCGGTCCTTCCCTCGGTTGACGGGGCATCATTACCCGATCCGGCGCTCCCCCACGCATGGACCGGGTCGTCGCGCTGTCTAGGGTCGCACCATGAGTGAGCGGAGCGGGCGGGACACCCGGGCCGGCGTAGCGGGGACCCCGCGCGTCGGCGGGCGGGACAGGGAGGCGTGATGAGCGACCGTTTCGTGGTCGTCGGTGCCGGCACGATGGGGCTTGGCATCGCGTACGTGGCGGCCGGTGCCGGGCACGCCGTCGAGTTGGTCGAGGTGGACCCCCAGCGGGGTGCGGCCGCGCTGAACCGGCTCGCCGAGCTGTGGGAGCGGGCGGTGCAGCGCGGGAAGTTGAGCGCCGACGAGGCCGCCACGAACCGGCAGCGGGTGACGCTGCGCCCAACCCTCGCCGATGTCGCTCCCGCCCCCCAGGTGATCGTGGAGGCGGTGCCGGAGCGCCTCGATCTGAAGCGCGCGGTGCTCCGGGACGCCGCCGCGCTGCGTCCGGCACTGCTGGGCAGCAACACCTCCAGCATCGCCATCGGGGCGCTGGCCGCCGAGCTGGACGCGCCGGAGCGCTTCGTCGGCCTGCACTTCTTCAACCCGGTCTGGGCGATGGCGCTGCTGGAGATCGTGGTCGGCCCGGCCACCGCCGAGGAGACCACCGCCGCGGCCGTCGCGCTCGCCGGCCGGCTCGGCAAGGACCCTGTCGTCGTACGCGACATGCCCGGATTCGCCACCTCCCGGCTCGGGGTCACCCTCGGGCTGGAGGCGATCCGGATGGTCGCCGACGAGGTGGCCAGCCCGGCGGACATCGACAAGGCCATGGTGCTCGGCTACCGGCACCCGATCGGGCCGTTGGAGCTCACCGACCTGGTTGGGCTCGACGTGCGGCTGGACATCGCCCGCACCCTCCAGGCCGCGTACGGGGACCGTTTCACGCCGCCGCCGCTGCTGGTGGAGATGGTGGCCGCCGGGCGGCTGGGCAAGAAGTCCGGGCAGGGCTTCTACCGCTGGGAAGGCGGGGTCAGGCAGTGAGCGCGAGGAGTGAGCTTGCGAGCCCCGCAGTCGCGAACGGAAGGTGGGCCCGGTGATCGGGTTGCGGATCGAGGAGCGTCCGGACCGGCTGGTGGTCACGCTGGACCGGCCGGAGAAGCGCAACGCCATCGACGCCGACCTGATCGCCGAGCTGCACCAGGTCTGCGCCGAGTTGGAGGCCCACCCGCGCCTGCTGCTGCTCACCGGCGGCGCGTCGGGCATCTTCGCCGGTGGCGCCGACATCGGCCAACTCCGCGAACGGGGTCGCACGGACGCCCTCGCCGCGATCAACTCGGCTGCCTTCGCCCGCATCCGGGCACTGCCCATGCCGACCGTGGCGGCCGTCGACGGCCCGGCGTTGGGCGGTGGCGCCGAGCTGGCGTACGCCTGCGATCTGCGGGTGTGCACGGCGCGGGCGGTCTTCGGGCAACCGGAGGTGCGGTTGGGCATCCTGGCCGGCGCCGGCGCGACCCACCGGCTGCCGGCGTTGATCGGCGAGGGCCGGGCCAAGGAGCTGCTCTTCACCGGTCGGCGGGTGGACGCCGCTGAGGCACTGCGGATCGGCCTGGTGAACCGGGTGGTGGACGAGCCCGGCGAGCTGCTGACGGTGGCGCACGCGTTGCTGGACGAGATCGCCCTGGGATCACCGTTGGCGGTGCGGCTGACCAAGCTGGCGGTGGACGCGCCGGCCGCCGCGCACCCGCACCTCGACCTGGTCAGCCAGGCGGTGCTCTTCGAGGACGACGAGAAGCACCGCCGGATGACCGAGTTCCTGGAGCGCCGCCGGCCGCGCTGATCCGCGTACACAGAAACGGCCGCACCGGCGTGAAGCCGGTGCGGCCGTCGTGGTTTCCGGTCCTGCCTACTGCCGGATCTGCACCCCGGCGTCGGCCAGGCCGCGGATCACCTGGGCGGACTCACCGAAACCGATGATCAGCACGGCGTCCGCGCCGAATTCCTTGATCTCCTTCGCGCCGCCGCTGAAGTCGACCGGAGCGGCCTTCGCGTCGGCCGGCGGCTCGTACGTCAACAGCTTGAGCCGGTCGTTGGCGATACCGGCCTTCTCCAGCTCGTCACGGACGGTGCCCTGGAGGCCCTCACCGTAGGAGTCCTTGCGGGCGACGATGACGATCTTCTGCGACCCGTCGCGGAGGATCACGTCGGCCAGCGCCCGGCCCTGGAGGCTGTCCGGCGGGGCGGTGCGGAAGTAGAGGCCGTTGTCCTCCACGTCGGTCAGCCCGCTGTCGGTGTTGGACGGGGAGAAGAGGACCTTCCCGGCCTGCACCACGTCCGGCAGCACCGCCCGGGAGATGCCCGAACCACCCGCGCCGATGATCACGCTGACGCCGTCCGTCACGTGCTTGGCCACCGTCGCCTTGGCCACCGCCGGGTTGGTGCCGTCGTCGCCGTCGAGCCACGTCACCGGCTTGCCCAGTGCGCCGCCAGCGGCGTTGACCTCCCTGATCGCCAGCGCCGCGCCAGCGGCCATCGGCGGGTAGGCGATGGAGAGGTCACCGGTCTTCGGCAGCAGGCCACCCAGGATCAGCGGCTCCTGGTCGGCGGCGGCGCCACCCGGGCGCTGCTTCTTCGGCTTCGGCGGGGCCTTGGTGCTCGCCGCCGACTCGATGCCGGCGCCGACGAACTCGGTCTTACCGTCGTTGATCTGCTGCCCGTCGAAGGTCAGCGTCGCGTAGCTCGCCGTGGCCGGCTCACCCTTGTCGGTGAAGCCCGCCCGGGTCAGCGACACGCTGCGGTACTCGATGTCCTGCCCGTTGCGGGCCAGCGTGAGACAGCTCGTCGGGTTTTCGCAGCGCTGCCCGTCGTTGGTCACGCCGACGATCTGCTTCGCGATGTCGGTGGGGTTGGTGCTGCCGGCCAACTGGGCGGCGAGCACGGCGATCACCACCGCGTCGTACGTCTCGGCGGAGTAAAGATAGTCCGTCAGCGCCGGATTGACGCCCCGTAGCCGACTCTTGAAGTCGTCTGGTAACGGAGTGAGGGGCGTGGTGCCCTTCATCCCGTCGACGAGACTCGCCCGTTCCTTCAACTCCGCAGGATAGGAGTTGAGCATGTTGCCGTCAGTGCCGTAGAGGCGCACCTGTTGGGCGCTGGCCTCTTCGGGCTTGTCATCCCCGCAAGCGCTTGTGGCGAGCAGGATCGTCGCGCAGGCAGCCAGTGTGGCTACCCGCGAGCGGCGTGATACGAACATGGTCGTCCTTCCTCCGGCGAAGGTCCGCTGCGCACATTAGCGTGCCGAGGCCGGCGGCGGGACCGTGGAGGTGGCGTAATGCGCAGGTAGCTCGCGTTGAACACGGACAGTGACGGTTGAGGGGGCGCTTGACCACCCGTCCTACTGTGCGCTGCGTGACGGACCTACCACAGCAGACGTTCGATGACGCGGCCGCCGTGCTCCGTTCGGCGCTGACCGGCGATGGAGACGCGGTGGTGGGAGCCTTCGACGCGGTCGTCGACCGGGCCGGCCTGGACGGCGCGTACGACGTCGCCTGGTGCCTGGCCGCGACGATGCTCGGTGACGCGCCGGCAGCCAGCGGGGCGGCGCTCGACTTTCCGGGGATCGACCAGGCCGGGTACGACACCCGCTGGGTGGCCCGCTTCGTCAGCGCGTACGCGAATCGGGACGAGCCGACCGGGGAGGCGCTGTTCGGCGCGGCGGCCGCCGACGGGCTGCTCCCCGACTGCCTGCTCACACTCGCCGGTTCGACGATCGCCACCCTGCGCAGCCGCGCGGAGTGAACCGCCGCCGGGTCGCGGCGTCCGTCGGGGGGCGGACGCCGCGACCGTGCGGGTCGCTCAGAACGCGTGATACGCGATGAGCGGTTCGTACTCGTAGCGCAGGTTCTCGAAGCGGACCCGGAAGTTGACGCCGTCCCGGACGTTGGTCGCTACCGTGATCCAGCCCGAGTTGGCCGGCAGGTAGGTCCAGTAGTTGCAGGCGCTCGTCTTGTCGACGAAGATCACGCACGCGTCGGTGCCGTACACGCTCGCGTTGCGCACGTTGATGTCGCGGCAGCGCGTCGTGGTGCGGTACTGGCCGGCTGAGCCGCCGTAGCGGCCCGTCTCGAAGTACGACCGGACCGCCCCGCCGTAACAGGTGGCGAGCGGGGCGAACACGTTCGGCCCCGAGCTGACCGGCGTGGTCGGTGTGGTCGGCTCCGCCTGGGCGGGCGTGCCGACGGCGAGCAGTGCGATGGCCGTGGCGACGGCGAGCAGACGAGCGGTCGGGGATGGCATCCGTTCGTTCCTCCAAACAGTTGGTCAACGGTCCGTATAGGACTAATCATCTGGCGGTGACGATGATACGTATCGATCGACTACCGCGCGGCCCCGGTGATGTCCGGCCCGTGTGGTAGCTCTGTAGGCATGTCCGAGGCCATGCTCAGCAAGGTGCGCAAGCTGTTGGCCCAGGCCGAGGACCCGGCCTGCACGCCGGCCGAGTCCGCCGCGTTCACCGCCAAGGCGACCGAGCTGATCGCCCGCTACGGCGTCGACCGGGCGCTGCTCGCCGCCCGTGACCCGACCACCGACCCGGTCGGCGATCGGGTGCTCGACGTCGTCGCCCCGTACGCCCGCGACAAGGTCGGCCTGCTCGCCGCGGTGGCCGAGCCGCTGCGCTGCCGCTGCGTACGCCGCCGGCAGGGCAACGGCTTCGCCCTGCACCTCTTCGGCTTCGCCAGTGACCTGGAAAGGGTCGACCTGCTCTTCACCTCACTGCTCGTGCAGGCGGCGCACGGCTTGGCCGCCACCCAGGTGCCCGCCGACGACCACCCCGCCGCTTTCCGCCGCTCCTGGCTGGCCGGCTTCGCGGAGGTGGTCGGAGGGCGACTCTGGGCGGCGGAGTCGGCGGCGGCCAGCGAGTCGGGCACCCCGTCGGTGGCGCTGGTGCTGGCCGACCGGTCCGACCGGGTGCAGCGCCGGCTCACCGAGGAGTACCCGCGGCTGCGGACGGCACCGCCACGTCGGTTGGGCGGCACCGGCTTCGGTTCGGGGGCGGAGGCCGGCGAACGCGCGAACCTCGGTGGTCGTGACCTCGGCGGCACCGCTGCCGGTCGGCGGCTCGGCCGGTGACCCGGTACGCCCGTCAGGCCGCCGTGCTGGGGCGATGGCGCGACACCGTGGCGACGTAGCGGGTGAGCAGCTCGTGCCAGCCGGCCGTGAGCGCCTTGCGGTAACCCTCGGCAGCCTCGCCGTGCCGGTCGAAGTGCCGGTGCTCCAGCTCGAGACGGGTCTGTTCCGGCCCCTCGGCATGGAACAGCACCTCGACCTCGCTCGCGCGGGCCGGGTCCGGCACCGGTGCCCGGTCGGGGCCGATCTGCCACACGAAGACCAGTCGGCGAGGCGGATCCCAGGTGAGCACCCGGCCCCAGTCGGCCCGGAAACCGTACGGGCCGATCTCGTAGAGCATGCCGCCGGCCCGAGGCTCCATGCCCAGCTCGGCCAGTGCGTCCGGGCCGGACCAGGTGTATTCGGTGACCCACCAGTCGGTCAGCTCGTCGCTGAAGACCGCGAATGCGTGCTCGGCGGCGCCCGGGACGAGAACGCTGCACCGGAGAGAGAACTGGCCGACGTCCTGCCGGATGTCGGCCGGATCAGTCAATTCCTGTCCCATAGGCCCGGACCATACCGGCTGATGCCTCGGTGTGCAGCTTCGCGCGGTGCCCGGTTCCAGACAGAGGGTCGTCGAGTCGTCACGGACGGGATGCCCGGCCGTAAAGCGGGTAACCGCGCGGACGACCGGGACTTTCGGGCGGGCGGGCGGGCGGGCGGGAGATCATGAGCGAGAACGCGCAGCAACGAGGGCCGGACCGGACCGTCGACGACGCAGCAGACCCGGACGTCCTGCTTGACATTCCGAAGGTCACCGTCGACTCCATCCGACTGGCGGTCGACGGTCTGGAGGCCGACCTGTCGCTGCGGGCCCGGGTGGCCAACCTGCTCCAGGTCGACGCCGGCGTACGGGTGCGCCTCAACGGCGGCGAGTTGAACATCGACGGGGTGAACGCCGAGGCGCAGCTGCGCGTGCGGTTGGAGCAGTTGACCAGGATCCTGGGCCGCGCGCTCGACACGCTCGACGACAACCCACACATCATCGAGACGATCGCGCGCACGGCCGGCACCGCCGTCGACGACGTGAACCGCGGCGCCCAGCAGCTGGCCGCAGGCTCAGCGGAGATCAAGGCATCGGGTCGACGCTCGGACGACGTCCGTGGCGAGCCGAGCCGGCAGGTCGGCGCGGCCAGCCCGGTGGCCGACCGCGACCGGCTGGGCTCCGACCGGGCTGGTCCAGGTCGGCCATCGGGCTCTGGTCAGCCGGGCCCCGATCGCCATGGTCCCGATCGCCATGGTCTTGATCAGCCGGAGCTGGATCAGCCGGAGCTGGATCAGCCGGGTCCTGGGCGACCGGGTCCTGACCGGCCGAATGCGGATCGGCCGAATGCAGGTCGGGCGGATGCGGGTCGGTCCGGGGCTGGTCCGGTCGGCTCGGGACCGGGTGCCGGCGGCCCTGGACCGCGAGCCGGTGGCCCAGGACCGGTCGACCAGGCGCAGCCGCAGGGCCAGCGTTCGCAGGGCCAGCGTTCGCAGGGCCAGCGTCCGGAGGACCAGCGTTCGCAGGGCCAGCGTCCGGAGGACCAGCGTTCGCAGGACCAGCGTTCGCAGGGCCAGCGTCCGGAGGGCCGTGCGCCGGAGGCCGGCCCGCCGGCTGCCCATGGCTCGGAAGGTCAGCGGCACGAGGGGCCGCGTCTTACCGAAGAAGCCCGCACGCAGTCGGATGGGTCGGGTCCGAGCCCGTCCGGTGGGGGCGATGGTGGTCTGCCGGGCGCGGCGCGGGCTGCGGCGCAGAGCGCAGCCCAGTTCGCCGAGCAGGCGGGGGAGACGCTGCGAGAGGCCGGACGCAGCGTGTGGGAGGCGATCCAGGGCAGCGTGGCCCAGCATCGCCCGCAGGGGCGCCGTGACCACTGACGTCGCGCGGCCCGCCCGTCGCGCTGCCCTGATGCGGGGGTGACCGCAGGCATGATCGACTCGGTTTCCTTGAATACGCGGTGTCGCGCCAGCCGGGACACCGCGACTTCCAGAAAGTCGTGATGATCACGCCCGCCAAAGCAAGATCCCCACCTGCGTATTCGCTGGTGGGGACCTCTGTAGCCCGGCGAAAGGCTATGTGGCCAGGGGCGGGGTCGAACCGCCGACCTTCCGATTTTCAGTCGGACGCTCGTACCAACTGAGCTACCTGGCCGTGTCGCTCGGCTCATGTTACCCGGCAACCGGACGAACCGGCGGCAAGGCGACCTGCTCCGATACGCAGAACGCCGCGCGGGGCGCGGCGTCAGCGCTGCGGTCCTGACGGGACTTGAACCCGCGACCTCCGCCTTGACAGGGCGGCGAGCACTCCAACTGCTCCACAGGACCTAGCTTGTGTTGCTCCGGCTTGCGCCGGCCTTGCTCCGGCTTGCGCCGGTCGTGCCCCCAACGGGATTCGAACCCGTGCTACCGCCTTGAAAGGGCGGCGTCCTGGGCCGCTAGACGATGAGGGCGGCCCCGCCATCATTGCACACTCGCAACTTCAAGCGGACTTGCTCCCATCCGGCCCCGCCGGAGGCTTCGAAAGCATACGTGATGCTCCGTCGGTCGACAAAATCGGTGTCGGCAAGGGCTTGGGACGGGAAATAACAGCAGGTCAGAGCGGTTCTAGCGGAGTCGGGTGATGCCGAAGCGCTGCTTCAGGTCGGCGATCACCTTTGGGCATGCGGCGAGTGTCGCGGCCCGATCACCGCCTCCGTCATGCAGCAGAACGATCGCACCGGGCCGGGTGGCGGCGTGGACACGCGTGCCGATCGTGGCTGCGGTCGGCTTGTCCCAGTCCTGCGGGTCGACCGACCAGTGCAGTGGACGCATGCCGAGGTCCTTGGCCACCCTGACCACCTCCGACGTCCACCGGCCGCCGGGCTGCCGGTAGAACGACACCTTCGCGCCGGGAACGGCCTTCTGGATGGCCTTGTTGGTGCGGTCCAGGTCGGCCCGGATCTCGCCGACGGGTCGACGGGCGAGCTCGAGGTCGTGTCGCCAGCTGTGGTTGCAGAGCTGGTGTCCCTCCCGGACGATCCGCCGGACCAGCTCCGGGTGACGCTGTGCCTCGCGACCGACGACGCAGAAGGTCGCTGTCACCTTGGCGGCCTTCAGCTGGTCGAGCACCTTGGGTGTCCAGGCCGGGCTGGGCCCGTCGTCGAACGTCAGGGCCACCGGTCGTACGCCGGTGTTGCGCCCCAGGCCGGAGGGGAGCTTGGCCGGCAGCGGCCGCAGCGGCGGCTTGGCCGGCTTGGTGACGCTGGGGTGCGGTTTCGGGGTGGGCGGCGGTGTCGATTCCACCGGCTTCGGAGCGGCGGCGGGTGTGATGGTGCGGGTTGGCTGGGCGCAGCCGGACAGGAGCAGCGCCACGGCGAGGACGGACGCCAGGATGGCGCGGGCTTGCATCTGCTCGCTCCCGGAGGGTCGGGGTAGGCGGACCCGCCCGACGGTAGTTCACGCCGCGATCCGGCGACAGTGCGATCAATCACGCCTCGACTGGTCCAGGGAGTCGCGGACGGCGGCGGAGAGCGAGACCGCCTCGGCCAGGTCGACCGGCCGCACCACCCCGGCGGGCAGGGTGTCGGCTCGCCAGCCGGGGCCGGCGGCGAGCACCAGCAACGGGCGCCGGGGGGCAGCGAGCAGCGCGCTGAGTTGGGTCGGGTCGGCGGTGGCCCGGGTGTGCGACCAGAGCACCACGGCGGCCGGTCCGGTCCGGTTGACCGCCTCGACGAGAGCGGCCACCGGCACCCGGGCGCCGAGCATCCGGTAGCTGACACCGGCCTCCGCGAGAGCTGCCGCCAACGCTTCCAGCGGCAGTGTGTGCTGTTCCTCGTCAGCGCAGGAGAGCAGGATCCGGGCCGGCCCGGTGGGGACGTTGGCCCGACTGGCCGCCGCGAGCGCTTCCGAGACGCAGCGGGACATCAGGTGTTCCACCTCGATCAGGCCGGCGGTGGCGGCGTGCCGTTCGCCGATGCCGACGAGCACCGGGCGCAGCAGGCCCTCCCAGGTGGCGACGACCCCGTTGGTGGCCAGGGCGTGCGCGATCGTCTCGCTGATCGCCGCGGTGTCCAGCCGCATGGCGGCCCGGGCCAGGCCGCGCGCCGCCGGACCGGCACGGCCGACCGGGATGGAGCCGCCGCCGTCCCGGCCGGTCGGGTGGATCCGGGCGGGGGCGACGGTGCCGTTCGGCATCGGGTCCGGTGCCTGGCGGGCCCAGCGGGCCGCCTCGGCGGGGCTCACTCCCTCTGCGGTGAGCCGTCGCATGATTTCGAGACGGGCCAGATCGGTGGGTGTGTAACGGCGGTGGTGACCGGGGATGTGTTCGCTGGGCCCGAGCCCGTAGCGCTGGTGCCAGGTGCGGAGGGTCGTCACCGCGACCCCCAACCGACGTGCGACGGCGCCCGCGCTCAGCGCCTCATCGACCACCCGACCGCTCCGCCGTGTCATCCGCCGACGATCCGGGCAGCATCATGGCCGGGCCGGTTGCGCCCGACCGGGACTCCGCGGGGCGGAGCAGCCGGTTCACCACCCCGCCCAGCCAGGGCGCGTACGACCGTGGGTCGAGCTTCAACTCGGCCTCCAACGCGCCGGGGTCGGCCCACCGCAGCTCGGCCACCTCGGCCGGGTCGGGCAGCAGCGGAGCGCCGGGCAGGAACTCGCCGCGCAGCACGTGGTCGTATTCGAACTCGACCCGACCGGTCGCCGGGTCCTCGGCGTAGTAGACGTAGATGCCGACCTCGGTCAGCTCGACCGGTCCCGCGCCCAACTCCTCGCGCAGCCGTCGGTTGGCCGCCTCGGCGAGTGACTCGCCAGGCTGTGGGTGGCCGCAGCAGGAGTTGGCCCAGCGCAGCGGGAACCGGGTCTTGACGGCGGCTCGGCGCTGGAGCAGCACCTGGCCGTCCGGGTCCACCAGCAGCACCGAGAAGGCCCGGTGCAACTGCCCCGGTGGTTGGTGTGCGGCCGCGACGGTCGTCTCGCCGTGGGCCGTGCCGGTCTCGTCGACGAGCTCGACGAGGTGCTTCTCACGGCTGCTCATCGGCCTTCCCCGGTGATCCGGCCGGCGGCGAGCTTGCCGGAGATGAGCACCATCGGTACGCCGACGCCGGGTTGGGTCCCGGAGCCGACGAAGACCACGTTCGACAGGTCGCGGTGCAGGTTGGACGGGCGGAACGGGCCGGTCTGGAAGAGGGTGTGCGCGGCGGCGAACGGGGTGCCGGCGGCCATCCCCTGCTCCTCCCACTCGGCGGGGGTGATCGCCCGGAGCACCTCGACCCCGGCGCCGAAGCCGACGTAGCCGCGCTCCTCCAGGGTGCCGATGAGCTGGTCGGTGTAGCGCTGGGTCAGGTCGCCGCGCCACTCGAACGGTGCCCGGTGCAGGTTGGGCACCGGGGCGAGCACGTAGTAGGTGTGTCGGTCCGGCGGGGCCACCGCGGGGTCGGTCCGGCTGGGGTTGGTCACCAGCAGCGACGGATCGGTCATCAGCTCACCCCGTCGGATGACCTCATCGAAGGTGCCCTTCCACGCGCGCCCGAAATGGATGTTGTGATGGGCGATCTTCGCATAGGCCTGTCGGGAGCCGACGTGCAGAACGACGCAGGACGGTGAGTAGGTGAGCCGGCGCTGCGGCGCGGCGGGGAGCAGGTCCCGGTATGCGACCGGCAGGTCGGGGTTGAGCACCACCACGTCCGCCGGCACCAGGTCGCCGTCGGCGGTGAGCACGCCGGTGGCGCGGCCGTTGACGGTCTCCACCCGGGTCACTGTGGTGTCGTACCGGATCTGCACGCCGTGCTTCTCGGCCGCGCCGGCCATCGCCCTGGAGACCGCGTGGATGCCGCCGCGTGGGAAGTAGACCCCGGCCACCGAGTCGAGGTACGCGATCACCGCGTAGATGGCCAGCGCGTCGTGTGGCGCGAGGCCGGCGTACATCGCCTGGAAGGAGAAGATCCGCTGGGTACGCGGGTCTCGGAAGAATTGGTTGATCTTCGTCTGGAGGCGTCGGAAGGCTCCGCCGCTGAGCAGCTTGAGCAGGTTGCCGGTGATCAGGTCGGTCGGCGCGTCCAGGTTGCGCTCGATGAAGTCGGTGCGCTCCAGCCGCCACAGCTCTCGCGCGTACTCGACGAACCGCAGGTAGCCGTCGGCTTCCCGCGGCCCGCACACCCGGGAGATCTCGGCCGCCATCCGGGTGGTGTCGGTGAGCACGTCGAGGGTCGAGCCATCCGGGTAGTACGCCCGGTAGGCAGGGTCGAGCGGGGTCAGGTCCAGCCAGTCGTGCAGCTCCTCGCCGACCGCGCCGAGCGCCTCGGCGATCAGGTCGGGCATGGTGAGCACGGTCGGGCCCGTGTCGAACTCGTAGCCGTCCACGCCGAGGCGTCCGGCCCGCCCGCCGGGCACCGGCTCGCGTTCCAGCACCGTCACCTGTCGACCGCTGCCGGCCAGGTGCAGCGCGCAGGCGAGCCCGCCCAGCCCGGCCCCGACGACCACCACCCGGTCCGTCCGTCCTGTCACCGTCCGCACGTGACCACCTCCTCGCTCAAGTCGCTCATCAGGCCCGCCGGTTGGCAGCGGCGGTGGCCAGCCCGGTCAACGCGGTCCGCGCCGTCTGGTCCACGGGTGCGGCGTCGAGCGCCGCCAGCGCGTCGCTGACCCGCTCGGCGATCATCTGCTCCACCCGGGTCACCGCGCCGGTCTCGGCGACCAGCGCGGCGAATGTGTCGACCGATCCGTCGGTGGCCCGCTCCAACGCCGCGAGCTGGGCCGGGGTGGCCAGCTCACGGGCCAGTGTGAGCAGCGTGGTCGGCTTGCCGGTGCGCAGGTCGTCCCCGGCCGGTTTGCCGGTGGCCGCCGGGTCGCCGTAGACGCCCAGCAGGTCGTCGCGGAGCTGGAACGCTTCGCCGACCGCCAGGCCGTAGCGGGTGTACGCGGAGACCAGCGGGTCGTCGGCGGGCACCCCGGCCAGGCAGGCACCGAAGAGCAGTGGTCGCTGGACGGTGTAGCTGGCGGTCTTGTAGCGGGCCACCCGTAGCGCCCGGTCGACCGACCAGCTGGCCGGGTCGTTCTCACCGAGCACGTCGAGATACTGCCCGGCGACCGTCTCGACCCGCATCTGGTCGTAGCAGCGGCGCACCTCGAAGAGCCGGTTCGCCGGCACCGAGGCGTGGGCCAGCAACTGGTCGGCCCAGACCATGCAGAGGTCGCCGATGAGTACGGCGACGGCCTCGCCGAACCGGCCGGGATCTCCCCGGTGGCCGGCGGCGACGTGCTGTTCGGCGAGCGCGATGTGGGCGGTGGGCCGGCCACGGCGGGTGGTGGACGCGTCCATGACGTCGTCGTGCACCAACGCGAAGGTGTGCAGCAGCTCGAGCGCGGCCAGCGCGGGCAGCACCGGTGGCAGCGCCGCGGTGCCGCCGACGGCCCCGCGCCAGCCCCAGTAGGCGAACGTGGACCGGATCCGCTTGCCGCCGGTCAGGACGGCTTCCCGCGCGGTGGCGGCGAAGCTGCCCATCGACGCGTCGATCTCGTTGAGGGTGTCGACCTCGGCGGTGAGGAAGGCGTCAAGGGTTTCATCGACCGCCGTGACCAGATCGTGGGTATAAGCAGCCAGAACGGCGCGGACCGGATCGTCTCCGTCGCCCGGCCCTGCCGGCGCCACGCGGGTCACGTTGCCCGCAACTGCGTCGTTGGCCATGTGGCTGAGCGTACCCTAGGCTACGAGTTGCGTCGATTGGTGCGTCGATAATGGAGGAGGGCCGGTGGAAACTGATCTCACCGCTGCCTATGACCGGTGCCGTGAGCTGCACAAACGCCACGGCCGCACCTACTATCTCGCCACCCGCCTGCTTCCCGCGTGGAAACGACGACATGTGCACGCCCTCTACGGGTTCACGCGCTACGCGGACGAAATCGTCGACAGCACCGAGGACCTGCCGCCGGCCGAGCGGGCCGCTCTGCTGGACCGCTGGGCCAGCCAGTTCGTGGCCGGTCTGCACGGTGCGCCGGTCGACGACCCACTGTTGCCGGCAGTGCTGCACACGATCGCCGTCTTCGATCTCGACCGGGACGACTTTGCGTCGTTTCTGAAGAGCATGGCGATGGACCTGACCGTCACCGCGTACCCGACCTACGACCACCTGCTCGACTACATGGAGGGCTCGGCCGCGGTCATCGGCACCATGATGCTGCCGATCCTGGGCAGCTCCGACCCGGTGGCAGCCCGGGAGCCGGCCCGGCAACTCGGCTTCGCCTTCCAGCTCACCAACTTCATCCGGGACGTCGCCGAGGACCTCGACCGGGGCCGCACCTACCTGCCGGACGAGGACATGGCGAAGTTCGGGGTCACCCGCGAGGAGTTGGCCGAGGCCCGCGCCCGGGGTCGCGTCACCCACCGGATCCGCGAGCTGATCGAGTACGAGGTGACCCGCGCCCAGGCGCACTACGCCGCCGCCGCACCGGGCATCACCATGCTGGCGCCCGCCTCGCAGGCCTGCATGCGCACCGCGTACGCCCTCTATGGCGGCATCCTCGACGAGGTGGCCGCGCAGGACTACGACGTCTTCGTCAAGCGGGCCCTGGTGCCGCAGCGGCGACGGATGGCGGTGGCCGCGCGGGCCCTGCTCACCTCGACGGGTACGCCGGTCGTCATCCCCGGGCCGACGATCGAGCCGGAGAGCCGGTGACCGCGAGTACGGCGATCGTGCTGTTCACCCGCGACCTGCGGGTGAACGACCACCCGGCGCTGGCCACCACCTGTGCGGCGTTCGACCAGGTGGTGCCGCTGTACGTGCTCGACCCGGCGCTGGCCGACCTCTCCGCCAACCGCACCCGCTTCCTGCACCAGGCCCTCGCCGACCTGCGCGACCAACTCCGCGAGCGTGGCGGCGACCTGGTGGTCCGGCACGGCGACCCGGTGGCCGAGACGATCCGGCTGGCCGACGAGGTCGGGGCCACCGCCGTCGCGCTCTCGGCCGACGTCAGCCACTACGCCGGCCGCCGGGAGCGGCGACTACGCGCCGAGTGCGAGCGGCATGGGCTGCACCTGCGCCTGTTTCCCGGGTTGACGGTTGTCGAGCCGGGAGCGTTGCGCCCCGGTGGCGGCGGCGACCACTACCGGGTGTTCAGCCCGTACCACCGGGCCTGGGCGGCCACCCGGTGGCGCGAGGAACTGGCCGCGCCTCGGCGGATCGCGCTGCCCGACCGGGTACGCGTGGGTCGGTTGCCGGCGCTGCCGAACGGCGACTCGCCCGACGCGGCCATCGGTGGCGAGCGGGTCGCCCGCCAGCGGCTCACCGACTGGCTGCCCGACCTGAACCGGTACGGCGATCAGCACGACGACATGGCCGGCGACGACACCTCCCGGCTCAGCCCGTACCTGCGCTTCGGCTGCGTGTCGCCGCTGGCGGTGGCGAACCGCGCCGGCGACCGGTCCGGCCCGTTCGTCCGGCAGATCTGCTGGCGGGACTTCTACTACCAGGTCACCGCCGCCTTCCCGGAGATCTCGACCGCGGCGTACCGGCGGGGTGCCACCGAGCAGTGGCGCTACGACGACGACGCGTTGGCGGCCTGGACCGAGGGACGCACCGGGATGCCGATCGTCGACGCCGGGATGCGGCAGATGCTGGCCCAGGGCTGGATGCACAACCGGGCCCGGCTGATCACCGCCGGCTACCTGACCAAGCACCTCGGGCAGGACTGGCGGTCCGGGGTGGCGGTCTTCTTCCGCTGGCTGCTCGACGGGGACGTGGCGAACAACTCCGGCAACTGGCAGTGGGTCGCCGGCACCGGCAACGACACGAAGCCGTACCGGGGGTTCAACCCGGTCCGGCAGGCCGAACGGTACGACCCGGACGGCGACTACGTGCGCCGTTGGGTGCCGGAGTTGGCCGCGGTGCAGGGCAAGGCCATCCACCAGCCGTGGCGGCTGCCCGAGGCCCTGCGCCAGACGCTCGACTACCCGCCGCCCCTCTCGGTGCCCGGCACCGACCCCGTCTGGCTGCGCTGATCAGAGCACCGAGTGCAACACCTCGACCAGTTCGTCGACCCGGTCGTGCTCGGCGAGGTGCGCCGTGGCGTACGCGAAGGTGTAGCCCCGTTCGGGGTCGGCCCACGCGCTGCTGCCGCCGATGCCGCCCATGCCCCAGCTGCCGTCCGGCTCCCGTTGCATACCCAACGTCCAGCGGGCGTCGCGGTCCAACACCAGGTCCGGTCCGTCGTACTGGACCCGGGTCGCCTCCGCGACCAGGTCCGGGCTGAACAGCCGAACCCCGTCCAGGACACCACCGGCCAGCAGGCCTGCGTAGAGCCGGGCCAGGCTGGGGGCGGTGGCGTGCAGGTTGACGGCCGGCATCTCGGCGCCCCGCCACAGTGGGCTGTTCAGGACGGCCAGGTCCAGCCCGCCGGCCGGGTTGCCCAGCGCCCGCGCCCGCAGCGAGCCCGGCTCACCGAGCGCCCGGGTCGGCCACCCCGGGTCGCCGTACCGCAGGTCCGCGCAGCGCGACTGGTCCGCCTCGGTCAGCCCGAAGCCGAGGTCGAGCTGCCACCGGTCGGCGATCTCCTCGGCCAGGAAACGGCCCACCGACCGCCCGTCGACGCGGCGGACCACCTCGCCCACCAGGTGCCCGTACGTCCAGGCGTGTTCCCCGGCGACAGCGCCGGGCGCCCACTCGGGGTCGGCGGCGGCCAGGTCACCGGTGAGCAGCGCCCAGTCGGCGATCGCGGTGGTCGGTCGGGGCACCGGGAAGGCCGGCAGCCCGGCGGTGTGCGACAACACCTGACGCACTGTGGCGGGAGTGTGGAACTCCGGCCAGTACCGGTCCACTGGCGCGTCGAGGTCGACGGTTCCCCGGTCGACGAGCAGCAACAGGCAGAGCGCGGCCACCGGCTTGCCCACCGAATAGACGTTCACCAGCGAGTCCGGCAGCCACGGCTCGCCGCCCGGCCCGTGGCCGCTGCGGGAGCCGCCGGTCAGGTCCACGACCGGCTGCCCGTCGTACCAGACGGTCAGGGCGGCACCGGTTTCCCGACCGGAGGCGAGCAGGTCGTGGAAGCAGTCCCGGACCGGAGCGAAGCGTGCGTGCATCCGGCCACGGTAGGCGTCCGGGCCGGTGCACGTGCCGACTTTTCCGGCGACCCCGGTGGTTGGGGTGGTGTCGCTGGGGGATGCTGTTCGGTGTGGCGGAACCGGAGCTGGTGGATGTGGTCGTGGTCGGGCTCGGGGTCGGCGGCGAGGAGGTGGCCGAGCGACTTGCCGAGGCCGGCCTGAGCGTGGTCGGCATCGAACGGGATCTCGTCGGCGGGGAATGCCCGTACTGGGGCTGCATCCCGAGCAAGATGATGATCAGAGCCGCCAACGCGCTCGCCGAGGCTCGCCGGGTCGACGGGCTCGCCGGGACGGCGCAGGTCCAGCCGGACTGGGCACCGGTGGCGAAGCGAATCCGCGAGGAAGCCACCGACACCTGGGACGACACTGTCGCGGCGGAGCGGTTCATCGGCAAGGGCGGCCGGCTCGTGCGGGGCAGCGGCCGGCTCGACGGTCCGCGCCGGGTCCGCGTCGGCGACCAGGTGTTCGAGGCTCGACACGGGGTGGTGCTGGGCACCGGCACCCGTCCCTCGGTTCCGCCGATCGACGGCCTGGCCGACACGCCGTACTGGACCAACCACCAGGCGATCGAGGTCGAGGAGCTGCCAAAGACCCTGCTCGTGCTGGGTGGCGGCGCGATCGGCCTGGAGTTGGCGCAGGTCTTCGCCCGCTTCGGGGTCCGGATCACAGTGGTCGAGGCGCTCGACCGCGTGCTGGCCATCGAGGAACCCGAGGCGTCCGAGGTCGCCGCCGCCGCGCTGCGCGCGGACGGTGTGGAGATCCACACCGGGGTACGCGCCGAACGGGTCGAGCACGACGGGACCAGATTCACCCTGCACGGTGGCGGCGGCAAGGAGTTCACCGCCGACCGGCTGCTGGTGGTGACCGGCCGCAAGGCCCACCTGGCCGAGCTGGGCCTGGACACGATCGGCCTGGACGCCAGCCAGCGTTACCTCCCGGTGGACGACCGTCTGCACGTCACCGACCACGTCTGGGCGGTCGGCGACATCACCGGCGAGGGTGCGTTCACGCACATCGCCATGTACCAGGCGGGGATCGTCATCGCCGACATCCTGGCCCGCGCCCGGCAGGCGAAGGCAGGTGCGGACGCCAGCGGCACCTCCAGCGTGGTCGGCGGAGCGATGGGCGCGTCCAGTTCGCTGGCCGCCAGCGGATCGGGCGGGTCAGCGGGCACCATCCCGCGAGCCGACTACCGCGCGCTGCCCCGGGTGACCTTCACCGATCCCGAGATCGGCGCGGTCGGGCTCACCGAGCAGCAGGCCCGCGGACGCGGCATCAACGTGCAGGTGGGTTTCACCAAACTGAGCAGTTCGACGCGGGGCTGGATCCACCGGGTCGGCGACGACGGTTTCATCAAGGTCGTGGCGGACGCCGACCAGGGCGTGCTGATCGGCGCGACCTCGGCCGGCCCGGCCGGTGGCGAGGTGCTGTCCGCGCTGGTGGTGGCGGTGCACGCGGCGGTGCCACTGAGTCAGCTCCGGCACATGATCTACGCGTACCCGACCTTCCACCGGGCCATCGAAACCGCCCTACGCGATCTGTCCTGACGCAAGCCCTACCCGAGGCCACCGCGCCCCGCGACGTCCTGCGTCTTGCGACGCCCGCCCTGCGCTCCGCGCCCCGCGCCCGCTCCGCGCCCCGCGCCCGCTCTGCGCCCCGCGCCCCGCGCCTCGCGCCCCGCGCGCCTTGCGACGCCCCGCGCCCCGCGTCGCGCGCCTTGCGACGCCCCGCGCCCCGCGTCGCGCGCCTTGCGACGCCCCGCGCCCCGCGTCGCGCGCCTTGCGACGCCCCGCGCCCCGCGTCGG